>JAGANX010000013.1 GCA_017623975.1 Clostridia bacterium | reverse complement strand
TAAGCTGTGAGAAAACGAGGAGGGATGGAAGTTTTCATACCGTGATGGGCTCTGCTTACAAGGCCCGCTATAACCAAAATCACAAAAAATTTGCTTGTTGTTTCTTGCAAGAATAAAGGAACCAACATCTTGGTGGTTGTGGCATTCCCACTGATTTCCGCCCTTAAAGGCAAAGCCATAGTTGTCCGTTCTTTTTACAAAATAGTTAGAATTCGGTGCATAATATGTATTGTTTTCAAGTCTGTCAGACACATAATCGGGATTGTAATATGCTACGGCACGGATGGCAAATGCCCAGTGCCCATTGGCAACAACGGTTGCTCTATCCAACGGAAAGCTTTCAATAGCATCGCCATAAACGGATTTTAGCATATGTGGCAGGAATAAAAGGTAGCCCTCCTTGACATTCACATCGCTGAACATAGCAAGCACGTTGGATTGAAGGTGCATTTTTTGCAAAAATTGTGCGATATTCTTCACCTTTGGATTGTCAAACAGGTTTATTTCTCCCTTTGTATGCTCAGAAAGTAGCATAGCAAAAACAGAAAAAAATCCAAAGCCAAAGCACCAATATCCCGTACCTTCAACACACATTCCATCGTCCCCATAGCTGTTTAGATAACAGTCCATTGACGATAGCAGACGCGGTAACTGCCTTTTAAATTCCTGTGGGTCCTCATACATTAAAACACCGCCAACCGCTCCTGTGCAAACGGCAGTCCAATTGTTATTATGAGTTTCCCAAAAGAACTTTCGAGTAAGATATGGCTCTATTGTATGTTTTCTTAACTCGTATGAAATTCTGTCATTTAACAACCTTGGAAATTTGTCCTTAAACAGGCTCTTTATCTCAGCTAAGGAAAAGGCGAGAGATGCACCAAATATTTCAATTAGACCAGGGTCAAAATCTTTTGGCGTTCTATCATAATAGCTATTATAGTGACCCAATGGCGCCCAAGTATATTCGTTACAAATTTCCCAAACAGATTCAACTAAGCTCCTGTAATATTCCTCACTATCCGGATGAATTAAAGACATAAGTGCTGAAACTTGTAGCTGACTATGTAGAATGGTTATATCCGAAGGGTTTTCAGGATTCGGATATTCTAAAACCTCCCAAGCCGTATGAGCACGAGGTCTTTTCCTAAAGACTCTTTCGTACTTTTCCTTAATGGCATTTCTATGAAAAGCATATTCGTTGTTATTTCTTACACGTTCCCAAAAGACCTTGTCCCTTGCAATTTTAAGCATACTGTACTCCACCAAGGAAAACCCTTGCTATTGACTTGTTTGAAAATATGTGTTAATATAATTATATTGCAAAAAAATATCATAGTAAACAAAATATATTGCAAAAAGATGTAACTATCTTGCAAAGGAGTGTTTATGAGACGATTTACTCTAAATATGGGTATGCAGGACGCCATTGCTTACCCCATTGCATTTTTCACAGCTAACGATTATTATGAGCAGGAAAGTGTAGAGGGCCGAAATATGCCATTTCATCAAATACTCTTGGTTTTGGATGGAAAAGGGACACTGCACTTTGGAGATAAAAGCTACCCACTTAAAAGAGGCTGTGCCTTTTTCACGGCAAAGCACACCCCGACCGCATATATTAACGAAGGCGGACTTATTAGTGCATTTTTAACCGTAAAGGGCTCGGCTGCCGACAAGCTATCAGAGGAATTTACCGATAACGGCTTGCTTTTTATAGCAAACTCGAATCTTGATAAATATGTTTCCTTAATCAAGCAATTATTATATGACTATCACAACGACTGTGATCAAGGAAAACTTTCTGTTCAGGCATATTCAATTTTTGTAGACTTTCTGTCACAACGCGATTCAAACTCCCCGCAATGGTTAAACGAGGCAGTAAGATATATTAATGTACACTTTGATAAAAAACTTACTCTCGAAGAAATAGCACAACATACATATGTTTCAGTATCCAAGCTTTGTCACGATTTCAAAAAAGTCTTCTCCGTTTCTGTGTTTGAGTACATTATGAATGTTAGATTACAGCACGCTCATGCTCTTTTTCAAAATTTTTTCGATATAACAACAACAGATGTGGCAAATCAATGTGGTTTTTTTAATGTTGGCTACTTCTGCAAAATGTATAAGAAAAAATATGGCAAAACACCTTTGGAGCATAGAAATATATCAAATAAAAACACAGTTACCCATAATAAAAACTGATTTTAGTATGTTCAGTGGGTGATAAAATCTTTTCAAAGCAAAACTTAAAGCCGTTATTTTTTTAACGGCTTTGGAGTATTAGTTGTTAGTTAGAGCATCAAGCAACAGTTTTATACCCAGTTTCATTCCGTATGTAAAGGCTGTTTCTTGTAATACGCTTGAGCATTCGCAGTATAGGTCTGTGTATTCCTCAAATTGTCGCTTTTGCTCCTTTGTATAGTTGGCTGTAAGGCTTCCTTCAATGATTTCTATTTTTGCGTAAAGCTCCTTGATTTTAGGTGTTATGGCATTAACATCTACTGACGAATTTATCTTGTCTTGCCAGAGTTCTCTAATAATGCTTTTCATAATTTTATGCAAAAATAGTTCGCATAACGAGTCTTTTAGTTAATTAATTTCAGTTCGACACTTTAATATTACAGTTCACCAAAATAAACCTAAATCGAAACACTTTCGGTTTAGGTTGTTTTTCTTTTTATTGACTTTTTGGGTGCTTTTTTAAAAGCGCCTTTTTTATGCAAAATAAATTGTCATTCAATTAAATATTCAATAAATATTGTAATTTTTAAGATAATGTGTTAAAATAAATTGAAAACTATACCACGGTATAGTTTGACATATAAGTGAGGTGGGATGCTATGTCTGATAATACAAACCATACAAGGGGCGAGAAATGCAAATCAAAGGTTTTACACGCAGCAGCAAAACTGTTTCTTGAAAAAGGCTACACCAATTCAAAAATGAGAGAAATTTCATCACTTGCTGAGGTTAACTACGGCTCTATGATGTTTATTTTTCGTTCCAAGGAAGAAATTCTTTCGGAGCTTGTCGGTTTTGTCCTCGAAGGGCAATTTGAAGCAACGGCAAAATTGCTTCAAGGAAAAACAGATGATAAAATTTTATTCTACGCCGCTGAAACAACGTTACAGCTTTATTTGGCAGAGTCTAGCGAGCATATGCGAGAGCTGTATTCTCTTTCCTATTCGCTGCTATCCTCATCAAATGTAATCTATGAGAAGCTAACCTTCAAGCTGGCGGAAATATTTAAGGAGCAATATCCCAGCTTTACTCAGGGAGAGTTTTACGAAAAAGAGCTTGCATCTGCCGGAATTATGCGAAATTACATGACAATGCCCTGCGGAATTTATTTCACTATGGACAAAAAGGTTAAAGCATTCCTTGAAAATACATTTCTAATTTATGAAATTCCCAAAAAGAAAATTGATGAAGCTATAAGGTTTGTTGAACAATTTGATTGGAAAGCCATAGCAAACGATGTAATAAAAAATATGCTTGCATATCTTGAAAGTAAAATATGAAATTTTAGGAGAAGACTATGAAAAAAATCATTACAACAATTTTATTGTGTTGCTTAGCTCTGTTAGTTGTATGCGGAATGACATCTTGCGGAAGCGAATGCGAGCATATTTATGATGATTGTGCCGACACAGAGTGCAACGAATGTGGAGAAACAAGAGACTCAATGCACTCTTGGAATGAGGCTGATTGCGTCAGTCCTAAAACCTGCAAGGTCTGTAACGCAACAGAGGGAGATGCACTTGGGCACGAATGGACAACGCCGGACGTTGATTTATGCAAAATCCAATCTACTTGTTCAAGATGCGGTGCAACCGATGGTGAAAATGCAGAACACACATGGGTAGCGGCAAGCTGTGAAAATGCGAAAAGCTGTACAGAATGCGGAGCAACTGACGGCTTCCCTCTCGGTCATATACCTAATGCAGATGACGGCAACTGTTTAACAGCTATTACTTGTCAAAGATGCCCTGAAATAATGACAGAGGCGCAATCGAGCCACACCCGCGGTGCTGATGACGGAAGCTGTGAAACTTCAATAAAGTGTACCGTTTGTGATTTCATAATTGTCCCTGCTAAATCACACGATTTTACAGGAGATTTTGAAAATGATGCCGAAGGGCACTGGCACGAGTGTCAAAATGAGGGCTGCTCTGTTACAGATGAAAAATCTATTCACAGCGGAGATGCAGCAACCTGTATGCAAGGTGCAATTTGCACTAACTGTGGATTAGAGTACACCGAAAAGGACACCAACAATCACGCAAGTGACAAATACACATACATTAGTAACGGCGACACTACTCACAAAAAGATTCACGAATGTAATGCCATAACAAGTGAAGACGCGCATGTTGTTGATACAAGCAAAGAAATTAGCTACACTTGGTCTAATGATTACTCATCCTGCACAGCTACGGGCTTTTGCTCTCTTTGTGAAGCAAGTGTAGCAGAAACCGTAAGCTCAACCGATGAAGAAAGGCGTGTTTCGGTAGCATTTACAATTGTGGGATTTGAGAAGCGGTATTTTTACAAAACAACTATATCCTTTAACACTGACGGTGGCAGTGATATAGCACCTATTACTCAGCTCGCGGGTACCAAGGTTACTCCGCCTGCAAATCCAACTAAGCCGGGCTACATTTTTACGGGCTGGAACAAGGAAATTCCCACTACCATGCCATCGGGAAACGTAACCATCACAGCAAGATGGGAACCCGCCATCTACACTGTAATATGGCAAGATGAAAACGGTGATGTTTTAGAATTAGACGAGGGGCTATCCTACGGAGAAACTCCTGAATACAATGGCAAAATGCCGTATAAATCCTCAACAGCGGAATATTCCTACCTTTTCGAGAGCTGGTCGCCATCGGTAGGTCCTGTTACCAAGGATACAACCTATACGGCAGTATATGAAGAAATCAAGATAGAGGAATTGGAGGGTTGTACTTACAAAAAAGGTGATGTTGTAGAGTGCCAGTCATTCCAAATAACCTACTGCCCCAGTTGTGGCAAGCTGATTATGAAATTTACGGTAACGATCACAGGCTTACGCGGATTTTTGGACGGAACCCCTGTTTACTGGGTTACTTATCACTGTTGCGGTCACAAGACCAGTGAAACAGAAACAGCAATCATTGGAAAAAAATAAATATCTAATATAGGCGGAAAGAGATAAATGAAAATACCATATATTGCGGGAGAATGGCGAGTGCTGTTTAAGCCCGAAAAAACAGGAAATTATATTAACGACCACACCGTTTTCAAGGCTCACGATGGGAACTTTCATCTTTTTGGAATTACCAGCTTTGTTGGTGGGGCACCAAATGAAAGATACTTTGCCCACGGTGTTACAAATGACCTTAGTATCCCTATGGTTGAGCAAAGAAAGGAAATTGACAGAGGAACGCTTGCTTGGGCGCCTTGCGTTGTACGGACAGAGGGTGATTATTACTATATGTTTTACGGTCCGTCACCCACAAGCCTTTCCGTATCCTTTGACCTTTATGAATGGTGCAATCACACCGTAAACCTAAATAATGAGCCTTTATTCTCTACCCACAGGGACCATTTTGTATTAAGGCTTGATAACGGCTCTTACCTTATGTATATCGTTGGCACTAAGGACAAGCGCAGCTGCATTAGCCTTTTTGCCTCTTTCGACCTTGTAAACTGGGATTTCAAGGGCTACGCCTTAACATCGGGTGAAGATTCGCCGCTTAACCCTGCATGGGGAGCTATGGAGTCGCCATATATTGTAAGAATTGAAGATGAGTATTATTTGTTTGTAACATATACAGATTGCTCTCAGGAAAACTATCACAACACTCTTGTATTTGTATCAAAGGACCCCAAAAATTTTGGCGTTTACAACGGCGGACACGGTGGCGCTATTCCTATCACTGAAATTTTTGCCCATGCGCCTGAGATTATAAAGGATGGCGATGAGTACTTTATAACTACCTGCGGTTGGAATGGCTACGAGGATATTCCAAACAAGGGTGCCGTTTCTATTGCTCCTCTAAAATGGAAGGACGTTAAATCAAGATAGGCTTTAAGTCTTCTGCTCACCGACACAAACAAAGAAAAAAGCCGTATAGATTTTACTCTATACAGCTTTTTTTATATCAAATATTAACCAACTAATTTTGAGAAATCCAACTGGATTTTTCCCTCGCCTGCATCTGTTTTTGATATTTCATATCCGTTTGAGGATGCAGTTAAAACATCTTCTGTTTCTACAACAGCAATTTCATATTTTGGTGTTAAATACTTCATTGTGTTACCTCTTCACTTGTTGAAGGCTTTTCTGCAAAATCATTATACGAAACAAAGCAATATTTTTCATTTTCGTTAGGTGTGCCGGATTGAATGTAGGAATATTCTGTTGCCTCACCGTCTGTTACAGACACATATGTACCCATTGCAAGCTTTGTGTCCTTGTATTCGTCTGTAAAGCCAACTATCTTAATCTCAAATGCAACGAATTCATAATTTGTAATTTCTGCACTGATAACACCCTCTGCTGCTGTGCCGTCCTTGCCAAATATGTCATTATTGCCAAGTCTGTCCTTTAATACTGCAAATACACCGTATTTTAATGCTTTGCCTGTTACTTCCTTGTACTCTGTAATAGCTTTATTATTCACAGTAAAGCCTACTGCAATTCCGCCTGTGCCGTTTTCGGGAGCTGAATGGCCAAGGCACACAAAGAGAGCAGGTGCTTCTTCTATGATATCCTCAACGCCGCACCTCACACATTTAAGTGTTTTGCTGCCCGCCATACCAAAATTAGCATATGTAACACTTACTACTGTTGCGTTTTCCAAATCGTGTGTGCCACCATTATTGGAGTTTTCTATTTCAACCTCACCCATATATTCTCCGCAGAAGCAATATGTATTCTTCCATGCGTTATCTACACAGTTAGGCTCTTTTGTTATAACAGCTTTTCTTACATCCTCTAAATGAGCAAAGCCATCAGCGGTAAAGCTTAAATTCTTAGCAATAGGAGAACGAGTTCCTTCATTGCACTTATAAATATATGCTCCCGTGTTAGTGTAGCCATTGGGACCATTTATAGTAAATTTAATATCGCCCTGATTCGGATTTGCAAAAACTACTGAAACATAATTCATCTCGTTGGAAAAAGCAAATTCGGTCATATTTCCTAAGAACACAACAGTTATTGCTGTTTCCGGTGTTCTTGCAATACCCTCAGCGTTAGTTGCAAACGTCCAGCTGCCTGTTATTCTAGTAACATTCTCGCCAAACACCAAATATTTGTTAATGCTATTACAGTTTTTAAATGCTTCGTATTCAACGTTTTTCAAGTTTTCGGGGAAATAGTAAGCCTCAGACCTTGTAAGCTCGTTTGGACTATTTACAAAATATAATGATGTGCATTTTACAAAGGCTCCTTCGTTTGAAGCGCTTTGACCGGTAATAGTTAAAATGCTATCCGGCAAATAAAATGCTTCGAGAGAGGTGCAAGCAAAAAAGCTCTTCGTTTTTATTGTTTGAAGCTTTGAATTTTCAGAAATAACCACTCTTTTTAGGCTGCTGCATTCATCAAATGCCCAACCGCCTATTTCAGTAACACTGTCGGCAAGCTTAACATACTCAAGAGCATAGCAGTTGCCAAATGCCTCGTGATAAGATGTAGCATCAAGCCTTGTTACTGTTGTGCAGGTTGTCATATCAACAAACTTTAGAGATGTTGAATCCCTTAAACCTGACATATATGATTGACAATTTGTCTGTGTACATCCACCGTCAATAACCTTGTAGCCATCAGGAATTTCAATAGCTATAACGCTATTTTTATCATAAGTAGCATTACATGGATTCTTTTCGTTAATATCATCAAAGCTTATATTAAATATTTCGTTTGCATATAATGTGCCATGGTCATGACCCCACTGTGTATCAGCTTCATAAAACTTTGTGATGTAATAGGTTGGATAAACGTGTGTGCTTCCGCAAGAGCAGCTTAATTCAACCCTTGCGTTTACTACTGTGCTTGCATAGCTAGCATAAATTTTAGGGTTGATATGGTCGCTTGCTTCAATTTCGTCAATGGTCTCTACAGTCTTTCCGTTAAAATACCCCTCATAGATATTAACAGACTCTTGTAGTGTAAGGGCGCTTGACGATATAGCCAAAGCGAAAATTACACTTACAAGCATAAAAATGGTTATTAAAGCCTTCTTTTTCATACTTTCTTCCTTTCAGCTTTTATAGGTTTTTCAGTTTATTATATCATAGGATAGTATAAAATTACAAGCAACAGTTTACGGTTTTAACAAAAATACTATTAGAATATTGGATATCCTGCTTTTTCGTGCGCTTCAAAAAGCTCATCGCAAAGAGCTACAATTTCATCAGTTGAAAGCTCTGCCCCTGTGTGAGGGTCCATCATTGCAGCTTGATAAATTTTTTGCTTATCCATTGTATGAGCTGCCTCTATTGTCAGCATCTGTGCGTAAATGTTTGACGAGTTCATTGCAGCGAGTTGAAGCGGGAGTGCCCCAACGAAGGTAGGATGTATTCCCTCTCCGTCAACTAAGCAAGGAACCTCAACACAAGCATCATACGGTAGATTGGTAATAACGCCGTTATTAATAACATTACCACCAATTTTATATGGCTTGTTTGTATAAATTGCCTCCATTATGTGTGATGCATATTCCTTTGAACGAGTATGCTCAATTTTACCACCTGCCATTAGATTCACATATTGCTTTTTCCAGCCCTCAATTTGATTTATACAGCGGCGCGGATATTCGTCAAGAGGAATATTGAATTTTTCGATTAAATCGTTTCTGTTTGGCTTTATGTAAAATTGGTTATATTCTGCGTTATGCTCACTTGATTCTGTGCAATAGTAGCCTAACTTGTCAATATAGTCATAGCGCACCATATCGCCATGCTTTTCTTTGGCATTTTTCTCTTTTGCGCGCTTTTTAATTTCAGGATACAAGTCGTTTCCGTCCTTGTCCTTAATTTCAAGGAGCCAAGCCATATGGTTAATGCCAGCTATTTTCTCGTGTCTGCCCTCCAATTTGTCGCTCATATTCAAACCATTAAGCAAATCTTTAGAACAACTCTGTACACTATGGCAAAGTCCTACGGTCTTTACCTTGGTATATCTTTGCATATAGCCTGTGAGCATAGCCATCGGGTTTGTGTAGTTTAAGAACCACGCATTTGGGCAAACCTCCTCAATATCCTTTGCAAAATCTTTAAGCACGTGGATAGTACGGAGGGCACGGAAAATGCCGCCTATGCCGAGAGTGTCACCGATTGTTTGGCGAAGCCCGTACTTCTTGGGAATTTCAAAATCTATGATTGTACAAGGGTCGTAAAGCCCTACTTGAATTGCGTTTATAACAAAGTCAGCATTTTTTAACGCTTCCCTTCTTTCACTTACGCCTAAATACTTTTTAACGACTGCACGACCCTCATTTATGGAGTCATTCATTTTTGATATAAGAAGAAACGACTCTTCAAGCCTTTTTTCGTCTATATCATAAAGTGCGATTTCCACGTTGTGAAATGCATCGCACATCATTGTGTCGCCTAAAACATTTTTTGAAAACACGGTGCTGCCAGCACCCATAAAGGTTACCTTCATAACAAATCTCCTCTATTATGCGTTGAATTTTCATACTCCGAATTTTTAATAGGAGTACCCTTTTATACTATCATAAAACGATATTAATTTCAAGTGCTAATTCATATAATTAAAGGCGAGCGCCGCAGCGCCCGCCCTCTTTTGTAAAATCGCCCTTGAAAATCATAGCGACATTTGAAATTCAATGGGAAAGCTCATTTTTCTGTAACCCGGATTAAAGGCTTTTAGGTATTTCCAGAAGCTCTCCGCCACGCTTTGCCGACTCATTTGCGATTATGCCCGGCAGTGATATTCTTATGCCCATATCAACGTCAATTGGCGGTTCTGTATCCTCTATTATACACCTTATAAAAGCTCGCATCATTTTAGCATCTACTCCGCCGTGGCCGTAAACATCGCCTGTGTTTGACAGCTTAACGGGAATTTCAAAAGACTTTTCAAAGGTATTTGGCACCTCATAAAGCTTTGCATAGGATGTTGCATCTTCAAGGGGCTTTGTTTTATCGGTAAGAATAGAGCCCTTTGTTCCGTAAAGGGCAAAATTATGGTCATAGCCAACATACATGCCAAAGCCGATAAAAATACGTATTACCGCACCCTTTGCGGTTTTAAAAATCGCTATTCCGTTTTCATCCCCCACGCTATACTCATTATATTTAGCGGCACTCGGAGCCATACAGGAAACGCTGACGGGGTAGTCATCCATTATGTAAAGAAGCGGTCCTAAATTGTGGGTTAAATAGGTTATGGCATTGTTATATCTTCTCCAATGGCTTTCCGGCTCATAGGGTTTAATTTCGTCAGGATGGGTTGCGTGCAGGTATTCCGACTCTGCGTAAAGGATATCGCCGAATTTCCCATCCTCACGCATCTTTTTCCATGCCTCAATAAATGCCCAATAAAAGCAGTTTTCACCTGCCGTATATTTTAGCTCAGGGTGTGATTTTACCGCATTACGAAGTATTTTTGCTTCTTCTACCGTTTCTATTACGGGAATTTCGCTTAACACGTGCTTACCCGCTTCAAGCGCCATTAGTGTATGCTTTGTGTGAAGGGGCTTGTCAGTTGCTATATAAACCGCATCTATATCGCTTTTCAAAAGCTCCTCTATGCTATCAAAGCAAAGTAAATCCTTTACCCCGTTTTTCTCGTAGTCCTCCTTGCAGGCTTTGAGTGTGGCAGGGTCACTGTCCGCCACTGCACGGATAACCACATTGTCATCCCCTATTACAGTCCAAGCCACATAAGCCCCTCTTTTTAAGCCCACAACGCCCAACCTTACCACTTTATTTTCCATATTCTGAATTCCTTTCATAATTGACCTTACGTAATTTTTTTCGCACCGATACAAAATAAAATATTACGCCGATTAATATAGGGACAAGCTCTGCAAGAGTTGTGCCAAACCAATATCCCATATATCCCCATTTTAATAGGATACCGAAAATAACCGCCAAGCCGATTCTTGCGACAATTGCATCAAGCAGGGCAACTATCAGATTGATTTTTTTATTTCCGCTTCCCTCAATCAATGCTCTTGTTACAGGTCGAATTCCTGCGTTAACTAAGGAGAAAATTAAGATAGGCAAGTAGGGATAAACTAATTCAAGAACGCTTTTTTCCTTTGTAAATATGCCAAAAATCCAACCGGGAAACACAAGAAATAACACTATCAGCAGTGCGGAAGCTGTTAAAGAAATAGCGCCCACACGAATTAACGCACCGTTCACCCGTTTCAGCTTTCCTGCCGCAATATTTTGCCCTATTACCATTGCCCCTGCGGCTGCAACCGAGCCAAGAATCAAATCAACGGTAGTGGCTATATTGGCTCTTATGCCCGCAAAAGCAGACACTGTTACGCCAAAATCATTTGTCATTGAATTTATTACCATGCCTGCTATCTGTATAGCAGAATTGTTAATCGCCATTGGGATAGCTAACTTTATAAACCTTAAAAGCTCTTTTTTGTCCCACCTGTAAAAATCCTTGATTTGAACGGTTAACCCAAAAGCTTCCCTTTTCCTTACAAGGACGATAACGGACAATACAACGCTTACAAGCTGAGCAATAACCGTTGCTATCGCCGCACCGCCAACGCCCATATCAAAGCCCAAAACAAATATAAAATCAAGCAATATATTAAGCCCGCAAGCAATAAAAATGAATATGAACGGATGCTTTGAATCCCCTAAGCCTCTAAATATGGCGCTTATGATGTGATAAAAATAGATGGGTATTATGCCGCCAATACAAATCAGTGCGTACCAGCGTGCGCCCTCGTATGATTCGCTTGGCGTATTAAGTAGTTTAAGCATTAAATCGGTACAAGGCAGCATTATAAGAATTGATGCAATTGCAGTTATAAAAACAAAGCCGCACACCGTGCTCACAAATTTTGATATTTGCCTGTGCTTGCCTGCCCCTATTTTCATTGCTATGATAACCTGCATAGCTGAGGAAAAGCCGCCTATAAACGCATTCAAAAACATTGCAACAGAGCCGCCGATTGATACTGACGATGTGCCTATTTCCCCAAGCCTTTGACCTACCACTATCATATCCACAGTATTAAGCAAAACCATCATCAAATGGGAAAGCAGCACCGGTATAGCGAACCTAACAAGGTGTGATGTGAGATTGCCCTCTGTAAAATTTTTAATTTCCGTACTCTTTTTCACACCGTCCAAGAAAAACACCCCTATAACAAAACTCTATACAGTCAGTTTAGCAAAAACAAGTCAAATTGTAAATGTAAATTTTCGTGTTTGATTAGTAAAAAATCCATTAAATAATAGTTTATTCTTGACAAGCTTTGCCGAAAAAATATATAATTAAGCAAGGAACATAAGGAGGTGGCTATGAGTAAAAGCATTTGTCGTTTTATGTCTGCAAGGAATGAGGATTCAACAATACAGGCTGTGCGTTTTGTATATGAAACCGAATGTCTTTCCTTAAAGCAGCCGTTTTTGCACCCCATATATGTTTTTCATATCGTTACCAAGGGTACTGCCGTTTTTCGCATCGAAGACAGGAATTATTCTTTAAAAAGAGGGGATGCTTTTTTCGCCTTTCCCGCCTTTCCTTACTATTTGGATGCGGACGGTGAATTTGAATACATTTATATAAGCTTTATGGGAAACGGGGCAACCTCTTGGCTATCCAAATGCAGCATAACACCCGAAAAGCCCTATTATGCCGATTTTGATTTTCTTTGCACAATGCTTGAAAATGCAATAAGACGAATAACGCCCTCCAACTCAAATTTGCTTACGGAGGCAGTTCTTTATTATGCTCTTTCTTTTTTTGACAATAAAGACCTTGCACCTGAAACAGATGAGCAAAAAAATTCAAGCAGTGTTTTCCAAAATATAGTAGATTACGTAAATTGTCATTATAGAGAAAGCGATATTTCTCTTGGCAGGCTTGCAAATGTATTTTCATATACCGAAAAATATCTTTCATCACTTTTCAAAAGAAATATGCAAATAGGCTTTATAAATTATCTTAATAACCTGAGAATACAATATGCGTGTGAGCTTATTCAAAAGGGATGCATGAACATGTCAGAAATTTCAGTTGCTTGTGGATATAGTGACTATTCCTATTTTTCAAAGGTGTTTAAAAAAATAACGGGCCACTCTCCAACAGATGGCTTAAAATACTTAAAAAACGAATAACTGTTAGTATAAAAACAGACACAGCTTGATTTACATCGGGCTGTGTCTGTTTTTTATTTATTCAAGCCAAATGGGTTCAATCGTGATAGCCCCATCCAAATAATCAATAGCCTCTATGCTATCAAGAGGTGAATGACTACCTGATTGAATAATGCTTATTTAATTTATTATCTGCTCAAAATCATTCAATCGGAGCTGTTTGACCGAAGGGCTCGGATGCATATACCCCGGCACAGAATTTTGCAAGCTCTATGTTTTCAATTACCACGTCCTTGAAAACGCCTGTGCCTGCGCCTATGGAATAGATCGGCACGTTTACATTGGTGTGGTCCTTTGTACGGAAGCCGTAGCCATAGTCAGTAGGTCCCGGCAAAAGCTTGCCTGTTTCATGGTCCGCTGTTACTACAAGAGCCACGTCCGGATGGCAAAGGGCAAACTGCGTTGCATACTCAATCGCATCATCAAAGCGCCTTACGTAGCTCATCATATCCTCGTATTTGTTGGAGTGAGATGCTTTATCAATCATTCCCTCCTCAACCATTAAAAAGAATGAGGAATTGTTTTTTGAAAGTGTAGAGAGGGCATTTTTAACCTCGGCAGTTAAATTATCATCAACGCTACCTGCGCAATAATCAATTTTCTTATCCGCTATTAGTGCGTCTATTTGACCTTGAAGCTCCTCCTCTGCATAACGAGAATTTATATGGCACATATACGCTGACGGTGTTGCGCCTGTAATAACATCCGTGGTGATAACCCCTGTTTTTGCCCCTACGGAGCTTGCAAGCTCTCTTACATTTAATACAGAATTACCGTCCTTGTCAACGCCGATATAACCGTTAATTGTCTTATAACCCGTTGACATAGCAGTGGCGGAGGCAGCGCTGTCTGTAAACGCCTTATCTCCGTTAATTACTGACTGTGAACGTGTAACAGATTCCCCGGCAAAAGGAAATTCCTTTGCTACGAAGCCGTCCAAGCCCTGCTCCTCTGTTAATAAAATATGGTTAAAGCCCATACCGTCACCAATCATAAATATAACACTTTTTGATGTTTCTCTTGGTGCATATGTTAATAACGTTTCACTACTTGGAACGCTTGAAATATCAATTTTTGGCGAACCCTGTGTCGCTTTTGCGTACTTGTTTATGAAATCACCACACGCCGCGCCTACATAAATTCCGCTTCCCTGCATAACTATTTTTTCATTTCTTATAAACAACAGGTATTGCATTTTTTCAAGGGGTGATTGTGTTTTTGATTCTTCTCTGTTTGTGTTGCCTATCAAAATTTCCTTTTGTAGAGGAGCAACACTATCCTCAACAATTTTCAAGTTGGTACCTGTTTTTTCCTCCACCAGTGACACAAAATTTTGTGCGGCATAGTCAACCGTGGTGCTTGAATTGTCAGGGATGACCACCACATATTCCGAAAGGTCAATAATTTTTCCTGTTTCTTCGCTTGTTTGGTTGTTATTGCCTGTTTGGTTGTTATTGCTTGCTCCACCCTTGTCCCCTGTATTATCGTTACATGAAACAAATGAGAAAAGGCAAAATACCAAGCACAACGCCAAAATAAGGGCTGATATTCTCTTAAAGGCTATCATTATTTTTCTCTCCTAAATCTTATTTTCTTAATTCTATCACACTTATAGCGCTTTTGTCAATTTTGCCATTAGTTTTTTTGAAAAACTTTCACAAAATAGCTTATTATCATTTTATAAATTTGGTTAATATAGACAAATGTTTTTACTTTGTCCACACGAGAAAAAAGAAATTTTTGTGAAACATTCCCATAGAATTTATTTTAAAATTATAGTATAATTAATGTGTAAAACTATTTTTTGAAGGGATATGGTAAAATGAAACGGAAGATTGTATGGGTCTTTGCCTTGATGCTTATTTTTATATTCACCCTTGCTTTGGGCATCAGTGCACAAAGTGCGCCCGAAGACATATTTGAATTTAAAGGGTATTCGTTAAGCCCAAGCGGAACTGACCTTTGCGTAGGCTATTCTGTTGACTATGAAGCAATAGAGGCTTACGAAAGTGAAATTGGCAAAAGCATTGATATCGGTAACGTTTTTGCTTCTTACGAAAACTTAAACGGTCAAACTCCTCTTGATGAAAACGGAAATCCAAGGGTGCTTCAAAAGGGTAGAGTTATTAAGACTTCCTTAAATAATCTTACATATACAACATATGATTTTAAGCTGACAGGCTTCACAAAGGATTTGCATACTCACAAATTTGTTATTGCTCCGTTTGTATTTGATGGAGAAAATGTTTTCTATTACGGTGAAAGCGGCGTTTCTCAAAGTGTAAGCGGTGCTTCTTACCAGGAAATTATGGATTCTGTTCAAGCCCATACCTTTGAAAGCATTGTTTCACCTGAATTTATAAGGTCAAGTGCTACTTGTACAGAGGATGCAACTTATTATCAATCCTGCTCCGTTTGCAGCATGATTTCCTCTGAATGGTTTGTTGCGCAGGGCTCTGCTCTCGGTCACGAAATTGTTACTATGGAGGAGGTTTTGCCTACCTGTACACAGGCGGGATATACAGAGTGTACCTACTGCTCCCGTTGCCAGGTTGTCTTTGATGTTCAAAGCACTATACCTGCACTTGGACATAGCTATGCTGTATCTAATTCCCTTTCTACTGCTCCTACACTTAACTCGGCGGGCAAGCGCGTTAGCATTTGCTCTACCTGCGGTGACAAAGCAACAGAGACTGTTAGTAACCTTGTAGCATCAAAGGTTACGAAGGATCAGGTTTACGATATTACAACAGGTAAATACAACCCTGCTCTTAACAATATTTGGAAGGTATTTGACGGAAATACTATCACCTCTGACCTTTGGTCAGCAGGTAACGACTGGTTTGGTAACATCGGTGATGTTTTGACAATCACCTTGGACCAAGAAATGTATCTTTCTTCCCTTTACGTTTATGTTGGCGGTAACTACACCTTTGCTGACATAAGAGTTAAAAATGCAAACGGTCAAGTAACTGCTTCTACATCTGTTGGCGCAAACGAGGGTGCTTACGGCGGTAGCGGAACAAGGACTACTGTTTTCGAAGGTAAGAATATTTTGGCATATACAATTGAGGTTGAAATTACATCTCTCAAATGGGATAGCCCTAAAACATTCAAGCTTGCTGAGATGGAAATTTACGCAGCAGATATCGACCTTTCATTCGACCACACGCATGTTTACAGAGATTTTGTAGCTCAACCCATTGCTCCAACATGTACAAGCGAGGGAACAGCAACATATGCTTGCTACTGTAAGCAAACAAAGGATTTCCCTGTTCCTATGGTAGAGCATTCATATGACACACTTTCTTTTGCACAAGAATCAACCTGTACACAAAACGGTAAGGAAATTTACACCTGCTCCTGCGGTGCAACAAAGGAGGTTGTTCTTGAAACGTCAGGTCACATTTATGAAAGATTTGTTTCATACGTAACCGAGCCAACTATATCGAGTAACGGTTCAGCCATTTACCAATGTGTTGGCTGTACGTTAAGGCAGGAAAAGACCGTTCCAATGCTTCCTTTGGAGGAAATTAAGTACTTGCGTGTTGTAAGCATGAACGGCACAACAGTTACACTTAAATTCAACATCACCTCTGACCCTGTAAATTACGAGGTTAGATATAGCACAAGCGATATACTAAGATCCAACTTTGAAAATGCAACGGTTATTGACGCAACCGTTACAGGAAACGGTGAAATGACAGTTACATTTAGCTTAAATGCAAGCTTGAATGACTGTTATTATGTAGCAATAAGACCTTATTCAGGTGATAATATCGGTGAGGTTAGCGCTATAAGAGTTGGCGGAAACAAGCTTATCCCTGTAATTGATGAATCAAGAATTTTCCACGGTGAGGTTCTTACAAGCTTCATTCAGCTTTTCGATGAGCAAAGTGACGATTACAGAAACGGTACATTGACACCAAGCTCAACCTTGTCAAGGCTGTTCAATGATGCAAGTGACACAACTCTTTATGATATGACCCTTTCACCAATCGTTGACCTTGAATATATGCACTACATAAGCAACGTATATGTTTACTTTACAGGTGCGGGACAGGATATCAAGGTTAGATGGTCAAGGACCCCTGTTGACTTCCAAGCACAGGACAGTGCTTGGGACGGCTGTTACAACTTTATTTCTATGACAGGCTGGAACGAGGTAACGGTTTCAAGTGAAGCAAGATATATCCAAATTATATTTAAGGACGGTAATGCACCTGTTGAAGTCCTTCTCTACGGTTATCAATGCGGTGACGGTAATGAAATAACCTTAGAGGACAGAGATTTGCCTACAATGGGCGAAATGATGGGTATGTGCGGCTTCGTTGCCGGTGGCGGCGGAAACACACCTATTGACTCTGTTATTTGCTCCACTATTTTAAGAGAATACCACAACTTCGGTTGGTCTTACGACTTTAACTCTTATATGACAGGACCTTCGTTCTTTGAAACAAGCTGGATGTGTAATTTTGACACTCAGTATAGAGATTACACAGCGGCAGGCTTAAACGTTGTACCTTGTCTACAATGGAATTTGTCTACCATACCCGTTTCAAACAAGGTTGATGAAAGCAATATGCCAATCCTTCAAGACGGTGCTTATGTTAAGAGTGAATTTTACGATAGATTCAACCCGCACACATACTTTATGTATGCAGACGGTATGTTCTCATTGGCAGCAAGATTTGGCTCTAACGATTCACAAGAGCTTTTGGAAATTGCAAATCAGCGCAGCAAGGACAACACACAGGTTGTAGGTCTTAACTACATCAAGTGGGTAGAGCTTGGTAATGAGCCTGATGCAGGTTGGTTCAGCCCACACGAATACTACTCCGCTTACCAATATGCAGCGCTTTTGTCAGCCGGATATGACGGACACTGCGGTACAATGGTATCAAGCGTGTTAGATAACGGCTATCACTTTGGCATAAAGAACGCTGACCCGAATATGGGCGTTGCTATGGCGGGTATTGCCGCGGCAAGCTGCAACTACGTTAACGCTATGAGCTATTGGATGATGGCTAACAGAGCTGACGGTCAGGTTGCCTTCGATGCCTTCAACGTTCACCACTACATGGCTAAGCAAATTACCCTTGAAGGACACAACTTTACCGTAGGTGTCAGCCCTGAGGAAGGAAACCTCAAAGGCGTTATGGAAAAATTTGTTGAGCTTCGTAACAAGTATTACAGCGACAAAGAGGTTTGGATTACAGAATTCGGCTGGGATACTAACCAATCCTATTCAACAGAAACCTCTGCTCACGCATACGGCGACTACACAGGCAGACAGGTACAGGCTATGTGGCTTACACGTGCTTACCTACTCCTCTCCTCCACAGGTGTTGACAAGGCTACAATGTATATGTGCGAGGATGCCGGTATTGACAGTGAGGTTAGCGGTAAATACGGTACTTGCGGTGTTATCGGTTATGAGCGTGATGCAAACGGTAAAACAGTAGAGGTTAAGAAGGATTCTTACTACTACATCTACACCTTGAAGAATACTCTTGGTGACTATGCCTTCAACCGTGAAATCAGCACCTATAACGAAAACGTAATAATTTACGAATATAAGACGGCTGACGGAAGAACCGCATATGCAGCATGGTGCAAGACCTCTGACGGAACCGTTGTTGAGGATTATCAGTTAAGAATCGGCGCTGACGGTGCTACTCTTGTTGAGGCTGTTTACGGCGATATTGACGGTGTTCAAACACAATTGACAAGCGATGATTTGGGATATGTTACTATTAACATTTCCGAAAATCCTGTTTACATCGTTGTTGACTAAATAAACAAAAACCTTCAAGGTCTTATCGCCTTGAAGGTTTTTTGTTGACAAAATATAAAAGGTATGGTAAAATACGAGTGATCGTTTCTCTCTATTTTTTTAGTGAAAGATCCCACCCATTGCGGGGGCAACCTCACACCAAGGAGATTCAACATGAAAAGTTGGAACAAAAGAAACGGTCAAAGGGCAACCGTAAAACGTCCTGGCACAAAATCCTACAACGCTGACTACAAAAACAGACGTAAGCAGTTTTTCCAAAAGAAAACTGAGGGCTGTAAAAACTGTGGGTCAACCTCTATCAAGGCAAAGGGCGGTAATGGACGCTTGTTCATCTACTGCGCTAACTGCGGTAAACAGTTGAAGGTGTTAAACACCAAGCCCACAAAGGTCGGCGACTGGTCAAACACTGTTAAATACAGGTCAAGAGCAGGTCTTTGCAGAAAATGCGGAGGTGGGTCCTTCACGGGAAGAATGCGTATCCGTCCGGATGGCAAGAAGTTCGAGTTGGACTTAACGTGTCAGCACTGCGGCGCCGGAAGCGGATGGCATGATGCGTAAGCACATGCCATCCCTTTCTTTTTAAACAATTTTTTACCCTTGGTGGTACAATATGATAAATTGTCAAGCTAAGTGCAACAGGAATTAACAAAAAGTTCAAATAAATCAATAGGTTTAAGATAACCAATAACTTTTTTGGGTCTGGCGTTGATCAACGCCAGATTCTTTTTTAATGTGGTAGGACTAACTC
>JAGANX010000012.1 GCA_017623975.1 Clostridia bacterium | reverse complement strand
CGTACACGAAGCGGCTCAATCGCATCGCTCTGATCCCGACTGGGATACTCGTAGTCTGGGAACTGATACGGCTTATTTTATCGCTGATTTGACCAATATCATTGACGAGGATGCTTATGTCGAGGACTGTACCACGATACACTACGCACTGAGCAGAAAGAAGAAAGAACAACAATCAGGCCCCGTGATGGGTGGAATGTAATAACAAGGAGAATTTTTATGGATTGGATAAAGAAATTAGATATTGAAATGTTAAAGAAACGCTATGAGAAAATGCAAGAAAGGCGTGAGCGTGAAAGCGACGATGCCTCTTGCTTCGGAATGGGCTATGCGTATGTGATAGACGGCAGAGTCTATCCCGTATGCGCCATGTTTCCTATGGGTACTCACGAGGAAGCAAAAGACAAAATTAAATACCTTATTTCAGGAGGTAAGCCTTGAGAAAAATAAGTGAAAAATTTTCAAAAAAGTGCTGGACTTTCCGCAAGATTTTTGGTATGTTGTGGTTGAGTCCTATTCGGTTGAATTTTCAAGAGCGACACCTCGCTCGAAAGGAGAAATTAGGATTATGAAAACAACCGAAATGAATAAAAACTTAATAACTGCTCTTTACTGTCGTTTGTCTCAAGAGGATGAACAGCAAGGCGAATCCAACAGCATCACCAATCAGAAATTGATATTGCAGAAGTACGCAGAAGAACACCGCTTCCCAAACATTCGCTTTTATATCGATGATGGATATTCGGGTGCGAACTTCAACCGCCCGGATTTCAAAAGACTCATGACTGACGTGGAAAGCGGAAAGGTTGGAATCGTTATCGTGAAAGACCAATCCCGACTCGGCAGAGATTACTTGCAAACGGGAATGCTGATGGAGATAACCTTCCCACAATACGATGTGCGTTTTATAGCCGTAAACGATGGCGTGGACAGCATCAACGGCGTTAGCGATTTTTCAGGAATCAAGAATTACTTCAACGATTTCTATGCCCGTGACACGAGCCGAAAAATACGAGCCGTGCAACGCGCCAAGGGAGAGCGTGGTGAGAGAGTCAGCACTGCAACGCCATACGGCTATATGCGGAATCCTGAAAACAAAAAGGAGCTGATCCCCGATCCCGAAACGGCTCCCATCGTTAAACGGATATTCGAAATGTACGCAAGCGGAATTGGCATTGTGAAAATATGCGATATCCTTTCTGCAGAAAAAGTGATTGCTCCGAGTGTGTATATTTTCCAACGGACAGGTGGTAAAATCGGTAATCCCGATCTCACAAGACCTTATCATTGGGCACAGAATACGGTGCGGAAGATCCTATCCAACCAAGAATATGTGGGCGATACTGTGAATTTTAAGACTTACAGCAAATCTAACAAGCTGAAGAAAAGGTTGAAGAATTCGCCCGAAAACATCCTTGTGTTCAAGGATACGCACGAAGCCATCGTTGACAGAAAGACCTTCGAGTTAGTTCAACGGCACTTCGCAGGTCGGAAACGCCCCGATAAGCAAGGCGAGATGGACAAGTATGCAGGATATCTCTTCTGCGGTGAATGCGGAAAGCGATTGTACCTCCACAGAGCCAAGACACTCGATCCATCGAAAAACAACTTCATGTGCGGTGGCTACCAAACTCGCTCAACCGATTGCACCTCGCATTATATTCGAGAAAGTGTGCTTGATGAAATCGTGTTGCGTAATCTCCGTCAGGTAACCGAGTTCGCAAGAGAATGTGCCGAAGAATTCTATGCAATGGCAACCGCCAACGGCGAAGCTGAAGCCGAGAGATTTTACAAGGCGGCAGAAAGAGAAAAACAGCAGCTTGAAAAGCGTATCAAGGAGCTTGACAATATCATCCGATGCTTATACGAGGATAGAGTCTGCGGAAGAATCTCTCCCGAACGCTACGATACGATGGCAAGCGGATACGAGCAAGAGCAAACCACGCTAAAAGAAAAGCTGATAGCCGTGAATGACGGTATCAGCAGAATGGATATGCGAGATAGTTGCATCAGGGAATTCATCGCAAAGGCAAAGCAGTATATTGAGATGCCTACGCTGACACCCGAACTACTCCGAGTCTTCATCCGAAAGATCGAGGTCTTCGAAAAATTGGAGAAATACTCCCGTACCGCAGGCAACCTCATCAATATCCACTACGCATTCCAACTCCCTGAACAGGACGGAATGCCCGTGCTTGAGATGCTACTTCCAAGCAATATGAGAGAATCTGCCTAAAAAAGCAGCACACGGAAGGCAAAATGCCTTCCGTGTACATACCGCCCCGAATTCTCCGTTAAGAACACAACGGATTTGCGGTGCGTTTTTCTTTTAGTGAATTAAGTCTGTAAGCCGTGTTCTGTCATTTAAGACGGTCATCTATCTTTGCCCCTTGTTGCCAAGAGGCTCCGCAAAATGCGTGCCACCTAAAAGGATGCTAAAAAGACTGGTCGGGCTAACAAAAATCCTTGTGTGCGGTGTTGCTTCGGATAGGGTTTACACCCACTCTATGTTACCATAGAATGTCGTGGGCTCTTACCCCACGTTTTCATCCTTACCGGTTAAAATCGGCGGTAATTTTCTGTTGCACTTTCCCTAAGGTCACCCTCGGCTGACGTTATCAGTTATCCTGCCCTGTGAAGCACGGACTTTCCTCACCGTAATACCTTTCGGCGTGATACGGCGCGACCGTCCAACTTAGTTCGTTTTCCATTATAATAAAAAATTTTTTGTTTGTCAAGAAGAAATTACCACATATATTTTTCCATCATATGATAAGAATAGTAATAGTGAGGTGGTAAGATATGAACGAAATACCAAAGCTTCCGTTAAGCTTACAAATGGCGCTTGCACATAATGTAAACGCAATGTATTCATTTTTAAAGCTTGACAACAAAACCCAGGATGAAATAATAGAAAAAGCGAAAAATACAAAAACAAAGCGTGAAATACAACAAATAGTTGACAAAATTCCCGAAATTCGTCTCCAATAGGAGACTTTTTTCGTTTATTGGGTGATTGACACATCTAATAATATGTGATAAAATATATTATGTATGCGAGGTGAAATTATGCTTAGAATTGAAAATTTAACAAAAAAGTACGGTGACAAGTGTGCGGTTGACAATTTAAGTCTACATATAAAGCCGGGCGAGATGTATGCCTTTATCGGTCACAACGGTGCCGGCAAAACAACTACTATTAAGGCTTGCACAGGACTTTTGAATTTTGATAACGGGGAAATTTTCGTAAACGGAAATTCCATTAAGGCAAATCCAATCCAATGTAAAAGGGATTTTGCGTATATTCCCGATAACCCTGACCTTTATGAGTTTATGTCGGGCATAAAATATCTTAACTTTGTTTCTGATATTTACGGCATTTCCACAGAGGAAAGAAATGAGAAAATAAAAAAATACGGTGATATGTTTGGTCTTACAGATGACCTTGCCCAGCCCGTTTCCGCTTATTCCCACGGTATGAAGCAGAAGCTTGCTATTATCTCGGCACTTATCCACTCACCTAAGCTTCTTATAATGGATGAGCCGTTTGTCGGTCTTGACCCAAAAGCGGCATTTCTTTTGAAGGAAGAAATGAGGGCTATGTGTGAAAACGGCTGTGCTATATTTTTCTCTACCCACGTGATTGACGTTGCGGAAAAGATTTGTGACAATATTGCCATAATCAAGGACGGAAAATTAGTGGTTAGCGGTAAAATGTCGGATGTTAAGGGGGACAACTCCTTGGAGAGCATTTTCTTAGAGCTTGAAGATAAGGAAAATGATTTCGGAAGGGAATGGGACAATGCTTAAAATTCTTATTAAATCAAGGATTGCAGGGATTGTTCACGCATTTAGCCAAGCGGCAAGCAAAAAGAGTAAAAGGAAGGTCTCCGGCGCTATTGTAGCATTGGTTGCCTTGCTTATTATAGGGCTTGCGCTGTTTTCTGTCGGTGCTATGTTTTGGCTCTTATGTACAGTCGCGCAAATGGGCAATACAGAATGGGCTGTTTTTTCTATGGCAACGGTATATGCCGCCCTGCTTTGTATAATCGGCAGTGTTTTTACTGTAAAAACCCAGATTTTTGAGTCAAAGGATAATGACCTTTTACTCTCAATGCCAATACCCACAAAGTATATCTTCCTTAGCAGAATGATAGTTCTGCTCCTTATAAACTACGCCTTGGAAACTCTTGTTTTCTTGCCCTGCACCGTAGTTTATTCTATACTTATCGGCTTATCCTTTAAGGGTGCAGCTTCCTTGCTTTTTGTATTTTTGCTTCTGCCCTTTTTAACCCTTGCCCTTTCCAGCATAGTGGGCTGGATAATTTCGGAAATTACATCAAGAATAAGGCATAAGACGGTTGTAACGGTTGCACTGTTTTTAATATTCTTTGTTGCATATATGGTGTTTACAATGTCCATTTCAGGGGACGGTATGCTTTTTGATATTGGAATTTTCCAATCCACATACTTGTTTTGGTGGAGTGGTGATGCTATTTCAAACGGTAACATGCTTTCACTCCTTTGGTTCGCATTAGCATCCTTAATTCCTGCGGCTGTAACATATTTTGTCCTTGATAAATCGTTTATAAGGATAATTACAACAAAGAAAACCGCAAACAAAATAAAATATAAGGGCAACCGCACAAGGTCGAGAGGTGCATATTTCTCGCTTGTTAAAAAGGAGCTTTTACGCTTTTTTACCTCTGCGACTTATATTATGAATGCAGGACTAGGCTCGGTTTTGTGCGTTGTGCTTTCCATATATTTTTCAACCTTGGCAAAAAATATTTTACCAATAGTAGATGTACCTGATTTTGAATGGGTTGGAAATCTGATAGGACCGATGGTAGCCATCGTTTGCGCCTTTTTAGGCGGAATGAACTTTGTAAGCGCACCGTCAATCTCCTTGGAGGAGAAGCAGCTTTGGATACTCCACTCCTGCCCAATAAATCCAAAGGATGTTTTAATGGATAAGTTAACCTGCCATTTGGTAGTTTGCGCACCGCTTACCCTTGTTAGCGCCGTTATTCTTTGCGTAGCGTTCAAGGTTAGCTTCGGTATGAGCATTTTGGTTTTGTTAACTGTTTTTGCATCGGTTTTATTCTGCGACTATCTTGGCTTATTCTTAGGCTTGAAATTTCCTAAATTCGGCTGGCAAAACGAGGCTGCGGTTGTTAAGCAGAGCCTTGCTTCTATGATTGCTATGTTTGGCTCAATGGTGTTCTTTGGGTTGATGGGCTTTTTATCCTTCCATATGTCTAAGCTTAGCGGTTATTTTGCCATAATTGTAGTTTTTGCAATTTGCGCTATAATTTGCGGAATAATACACATATACTTAATAAGCAGTGGCGCAAAAGAGTTTGATAACCTTAAAAAATAAAGGAAAATATAAATGAAAGAATTACTTTGCCCGGCGGGCAATTTTGAAAAAATGAAGGCAGCCATACTTTACGGCGCAGATGCGGTTTATCTTGCCTCCGATATGTTCGGTATGCGTGCGGCGGCTGACAATTTTACTCTTGATGAGCTTTCTGAGGCGGTAAAATATGCCCACGAAAGAAATGTAAAAATATATGTCACCGTCAACACAATGCCACACACCGGTGAGTATGAAAGGCTTAAAAAATACCTTTTGGCATATGACCAAATGGGTGTTGATGCCCTTATAATTTCTGATATTGGCGTTATTTCCTTGGTTAAAGAAATAATTCCCAATATGGAAATACATATCTCTACCCAAGCAAGCATAGTGTCAGCCCAAACGGCTACTGCCTTTTACAAAATGGGGGCAAAGCGTGTGGTGCTTGCACGAGAGCTTTCCTTAGATGAAATTAGGGAAATTCGCCAAAAAACTCCGAAAGACTTGGAAATAGAGTGCTTTGTACACGGCTCTATGTGTATTTCATACAGTGGCAGATGCTTGCTGTCTAACTACTACACGGGCAGGGATGCAAACCGCGGTGCTTGCGCACAGCCTTGCAGGTGGAATTATAAAAACGCCCTTCCTCTTGCCTTTGCAGAGGAAAAGAGGTTAGAGGATAATTTGTCTATTGAGGAATATAAGGAGGGCTCCTTTGTAATGTCCTCAAAGGATATGTGCATGATTGAGCATATTAAGGAGCTTATGGAAAGCGGTATTGACAGCTTTAAAATTGAGGGTAGAATGAAAAGCGCATACTATACCGCAATTTGCGCCAATACCTATAAAATGGCGATGAATGAGTACCTTAAAAACCCGCAGGGGTATGTATATAACCCTCTTTGGCTTCGTGAGCTTGAAAGTGTTAGCCACAGGGAATATGCAACAGGCTTTTACTTTGATAACCCAATGGATAACCCACAAACAGTTACGCAAAACGGATATCTGCGTGAAAAGGCGTACCTTTGCGTTGCCACGGGAGAATATGACGGGGATTTTGCTTGGTTTACCCAGAGGAATAAAATTGTAGAAGGTGACCTTTGCGAAATAATCACCCCCGGTGAGTGCGGCAAAGCATTTACAGCAACGGAGCTATATAACGAAAAGGGCGAGAAAATCGAGTCCGCCCCCCACCCGTCAATGAAATTTAAAATGCGCGTGCCCTTCTCTGTAAAAGCGGGAGATATTGTGCGTTCAAGCAGTAATTAGGAGATAAGATGGAAACTTTTATTGAAATATTAAAAGCAGTATTCATAGGCATTGTGCAGGGCATTACCGAATGGCTGCCTGTTTCAAGCACGGGCCACATGATTATTGCTAACGAATTTGTCAAGCTCAACATAAGCGCAGGCTGTTGGGATTTGTTTGAGGTTGTAACTCAGCTTGGCTCGATTATAGCGGTTGTAATTTTATTCTTTGATAAATTAAATCCTTGGTCGAAAAACAAGGACCAGGATATGCGTAAAAAAACTTGGTCACTTTGGCTCAAAGTTATAGTTGCCGTGTTGCCGGCAGCAGTTATCGGTCTTATCCTTGAAGACTGGCTTGATGCTCACTTCTACAACTTTATCGTTGTAGCTATTGCATTAATAGCTTACGGTGCTTTGTTCATTGTTATTGAAAGAATTAACAAAAATAAAAAATACAAGGTAGAGGATGTTTACGATATCGACTACCCAACAGCTTTGAAAATCGGATGCTTCCAGGTGCTTTCCTTAATACCCGGTACTTCCCGTTCAGGCTCTACCATTTTAGGCGCATCAACCCTCGGCGTTTCAAGGACGGCAGCGGCGGAGTTTTCCTTCTTCCTGGCTATCCCCGTTATGCTTGGCGCATCTGCCTTGAAGGTGTTTAAGGCGTTTGTAATAGATAATCTGACCCTTTCCTTAACAGAATGGATAGTTCTTTTAACGGGTACGGCGGTTGCCTTCCTTGTATCTATGATAGTAATTAAATTCTTAATGAATTTTGTAAGGCGTCATAGCTTTGAGCCATTTGGCTGGTACAGAATTGGTTTGGGTATCATATTGGTGATATATTTCATTATCAAAATAAACATACAATAAATTTTAAAAAACTGTTGATAATGTGAAAGTTTTATGTTATACTATTAGGCGGAAAAAATTAAAAATTAAAATATAGGAGAAAACAAAAATGACTTACAACAAGAAAACTATTGAAGACGTAAGCGTAAACGGCAAGAGAGTTCTCGTAAGATGTGACTTTAACGTTCCACTTAAAGACGGCGTTATCACAAGCGATAAGAGAATCATCGGTGCTCTCCCAACAATCAAATATCTTTTGGACAATGGCGCTAAGGTTATCCTTTGCTCCCACATGGGCAAGCCACACAACATCTTTACAGAGGGCTTTGGCTTGACAAAGAAGGAAAAGAAGAAGGTTGAAGAGCTTCCTGAAAATGAGCAGGCTGCTGCTAAGGCTGAGCTTCTTAAAAAGGCTCTTGATGATAAGAAGAAATTTACATTGAAGCCTGTTGCAGATAGACTTAATGAGCTTCTTGGCGGTGTAGTTACATTTGCTGAGGATATTGTTGGTTCTGATGCTAAGGCTAAGGTTGCTGCTCTTGAAGCAGGTAAGGCTGTTCTTTTGGAAAACGTTCGCTTTGACGCAAGAGAAACAAAGAACGACCCTGCATTCGCAAAGGAGCTTTCCGAATATGCAGACATTTATGTAAACGATGCATTCGGTACAGCGCACAGAGCACACGCTACAACAGCAGGCGTTGCTGACTATCTCCCTGCGGTTTGCGGTTACCTCATTCAAAAGGAAATCGGCATTATGGGTAAGGCTTTGGCTGACCCTGCTCGTCCATTCGTTGCTATCCTTGGCGGTGCTAAGGTTTCTGACAAGATTGGTGTTATCGAGAACCTTATCGAAAAGGTTGACACACTTATTATCGGCGGCGGTATGGCATATACATTCTTTAAGGCTAACGGTTACAGCGTTGGTACATCACTTTGCGAGGATGACAAGGTTGAGCTTGCTCGTGAAATGATGGCTAAGGCACAGGCTAAGGGCGTTAAGTTCTTGATTCCTGTTGACAACAAGCTTGGTCGTGAATATGACGAAAACACAGAGTCTATGTATTCTGATTCCGATAAGATTCCTGACAACTGGATGGGTCTTGACATCGGTCCTAAGACACAGGAGCTCTTTGCTAACGCAATTAAGGGCGCAGGTACTGTTGTATGGAACGGTCCTATGGGCGTTTCCGAGTGGAAGAACTTTGCAGCAGGAACAGAAGCTGTTGCTAACGCTGTTGCAGAAAGCGGCGCTATTTCCATTATCGGCGGTGGTGACTCCGCAGCAGCAGTTGAAAAGCTTGGCTTTGCTGACAAGATGACACACATCTCAACAGGTGGCGGTGCTTCCCTTGAATTCCTTGAAGGAAAGACTCTACCGGGTATTGCTTGCTTGCAGGACAAATAATTAATATAAGATAAGTCCGCAAGATTAAACCCTTGCGGACTTTATTTTGAAATGTTACGGTTAAAGTTTAATTTTTGAGAAAAAACAGACTAAAAACCAATATTTGCGTTAAAAGGCGTAAAATATTAAAATATGCACACTTGTACATATGAAATAATTTAAATACAAAATGGAGAAAAAGAAAATGAGAAGAAAAGTAATTGCAGGTAACTGGAAAATGAACATGACCCCTTCACAGGCTAAGGCTTTGGTTGAGGAAACAAAACCGCTTGTTGAGGGTAAGGACAATTGCGACATTATATTCTGTGTACCTTACGTTGATATATACGCAGCACAAGAGGCAGCAAAGGGCTCTAACATTAAAATCGGTGCTGAAAACGTACACTTTGCACAAAAGGGTGCTTACACAGGCGAAATCTCTGCTGAAATGCTTAAAGAGTGCGGCGTTGAATACGTTATTATCGGCCACAGCGAAAGAAGACAGTACTTTGGTGAAACTGATGAAACTGTAAACCTTCGCACAAAGGCTGCCTTGGAGGCAGGCATGAAGGCTATTCTTTGCCTTGGTGAGGTTAAGGACGAAAGACTTAACGGTATTACAGACGAGGTTGTTTCAATGCAAACAAAGCTTGACTTGAAGGATGTTACAGAGGAACAGCTTAAAAATGTTATTATCGCTTACGAGCCTGTTTGGGCTATCGGCACAGGCTTGACAGCAACTCCTGAGCAGGCTGACGAAACCTGCGGAGTTATCCGTAACACAATTAAATCCTTGTACGGTGAAAAGGCTGCAAATGAAATCATTATCCAATACGGCGGATCTATGAATGCAGGCAACGCAGCAGAGCTTTTGGCTAAGGAAAATGTTGACGGCGGTCTTATCGGCGGCGCTTCCTTGAAGGCAAAGGACTTTTCAATCATTGTTGAGGCTGCTCAATAATTTAAAACTAATTTGGCACAGGGTAAAAAGCCCTGTGTCTTTTCTTTTTTCTTGACAAATATATATATTAATGCTATAATTAATATGTATAATTGTCTATATATTAAGGAGTAATATAAATGATTAAGAAAAGGATACTTTTGTTCACCGTTTTGGTGGTGACTGTGGCGGTATTTTTTGCCATAACCGCATTTGCTGCAAATGAGCCTGTTTCATATAAGGTGAACGTGAACGGTAATGTAATTGAACGTCATACCTCCGTTGAGGTTCTTTATAAAATCAGCACGTCTAACAATGACCGTATAATTATGGGTCTTAACCCTAAGGTTGAGGGCTTTACTGCGGAGCAGATTGTTGAGGTGCATGTGCCATACGGTATTGCTGAGGTTAATATTAATATTGTAAATACATCCGTTAAAACGATTATTTTCGACGATTATTGCTCTGCGCGTGTCGGTAGCTTGCAGGGCTTTAACGGTCTTGAAAAAATTGAGATTAGCGGGCTTGAAGCGACACTTACCTTCGCCGCTAACTGCTCACCCACAGCTATAAAGGAGCTTGTGGTAACCTCTCCGCGTACAACCCTTACCTTTTCGGCTGAGGCGTTTAAGGGCAGGACTAACTTGAAGACCGTGTCCTTTGGCAGGAGTGCTGACGTTGCAAAGCCGTCAAGCTTTAAGTTTGAGGCAAATTGCTTCCAAAACACGGGAATAGAAGCCTTGGCTTTTGATGACCCCTTTTCTGTTTATAACTTTTCAGGCGCCTCTGCATTTGCAAATAATACAAAGCTTAAAAATGTTTATATAGGCAAAAATATTAAGACTATCGGTACACAGACCTTTGATTATTGTCCTGCCTTGGAGCTTGTGTATATACAAGATGTTACAAGTATTCCAAACTATACCTTCCGTGTTACGTCCGGCACTGAAAAGAGCCCGTTAAAGGTTTATATTCATACCGAGGGTAAGGTAACCTTTGGCTCAAATGCTTTTGACGGCAGAAACCAAAAGGGTGTTACTGTTTGCGTGCTTGAATCAAATGTAACAAGCTTTTCAAGCTGTAAATACGAATTGCACTACGGTGTTCAGCACAAATATGAGCCTGCAAGCGAGGTGGCAACCTGTTATACCTCATATGCTACCGATTGCCCGTGTGCAAGGGTGGGAAATGCCTATTATACCCTTTACGCATCGGGTCAAAGCTCAAAAACGGTTAAATATGTGGCCGGTCCTAACCCTGATGTACCGCATACCTTTAACAGTGTCCACCGTATGGAGTATGCAAACGGTATAGATAATGCGGGAGTTGCTGAGTTAAAGTGTGGTGTTTGCGGCACTATTGAAGGGGTTGAGCGTCCTTGCGCTCCTGTTGTTGAATTCCCCGGCTACTCTGTGTCCGAGACGGGAAACCGTGCTATGGTTGTTGGTGTAAGATTTAATTATGCAACCCTTAAACAATATGAAGAAATTACAGGCGAAACACTTGAATACGGTCTTGTAATGGCAGCATACGCACCGCTTAACGGCAATATGCCGATTAACGATAAGGGCTTGGCTTATTCAGGCAGTGTGTATGTATTCAATATGGCTAAAAACGGCGTGTACGATAGCACATTAAAGCTTACAGGTATTAAAGACAGTATGCTTGATACAGAGTTTATAATGTCTGCGTATATTAAAATCGGCGACGAAATTATTTATATTGAAGAAAACGGCGAAACAAAAACACCAAGCACGCTTACTTATTCACAGCTGATAAAATAAAAGCAAGAGGGGTGTCCTGTTTTATGGCATCCTTCTTTTTTTCATTAAATTGCATAATAAAAGAAATTTAAGTCAAAATAAAAATGTAGAAAGAAGCGTTGAGGAGAAGATATGAAGAATTTTACTTTTACAATTAAACACAAAAACGGCTTGCACGCACGCCCTGCGGGAATGATAGCAACGACAGCTCGGGGCTTTGAAAGTGAGGTTACTGTTACAACGGTGTCAAACGGTAAAACGTTTAGCGGCAAGCGCTTGCTTTCACTAATGGCAACGGGGGCTAAATGCGGAGATGAATTGACAGTTGAGGTGTCAGGACCTGATGAGGAAACAGCTGTAATTGCCATAAAAGAAAGCTTTGATATCAACCTTGGCGAGGACTAAAATGACAAAGGGAAGGAAATATTACGGTACAGGGATTTCCACAGGCTTAGTGTGCGGAAAAATTAAATTTTTACGCACTGAAAAAGCTGATAAAATTAAAGCCTCTACCTTAGAAAGCAAGGAGAAGGAATTAGAGCACTTTGAAAAAGCTCGGGCGCAAGCCATAAGAGAGATAAAGGAACTTGAAAAAAGGGCTCTTGTTACCATAGGGGAAAAGGAAGCGCAGATTTTTAAAATTCACGCAATGCTTTTAGAGGACGAGGACTATACAGATGCAATTATAGGTGAGATAAAAGGCGGAAGCGGAGCGGCGCAAGCCATAAAGACCGCTTGCAATTCTTATACCCAAATGTTAGAGGCACTGGGGGATGAGTATTTGTCCGCGCGGTGTGCTGATATTAAGGATATTTCTAACCATCTTGTGAGAATTTTGACGGGGGAAGTGTCTGTAAAACAAGAAAAAGAGCATGAGCCGTATATTTTGATAGCAAGCGACCTAACCCCTTCTCAAACGGTTATGCTTGATAAAAGCAACATTCTTGGCTTTGTTACCTTTGGCGGCACGCCCTCGTCCCATACAGCTATTTTGGCGCGAGCTATGGGCATCCCTGCTCTTGTTGGCACAGGGGTGATAGAAAGGGAGCTTGATGGGAAATTTGCCCTTTTAAATGCAGCAAAGGACACTCTTATAATTTGTCCGAGTGAATACGAAATCAGCGAGTTTGAAAAGGAAAGACAGGCAAGCAACAAAATAGCAAAGGAGCATGAGGAGTATTTGCGTTCCGTAATGAACAAGCCGGCTGTCACCCGTGGGGGACACAGGGTTATGATATATGCAAATATTGGGTCCGACTTAGAAATCGCCTCTGCCTTATCTAACGGAGCTGAGGGAATAGGGCTTTTAAGAAGTGAATTTTTATATCTTTCAAAAAGCAATTATCCCACAGAGGAGGAGCTGTTTTACGCATATAAGGATGCGGCGATTAAAATGCAGGGCAAACGGGTAATTATCCGTACCCTTGACATAGGTGCAGACAAGCAAATACCTTATTTCGAATTACCGAAAGAGGAAAACCCTGCCCTCGGTTACAGGGCAATAAGAATTTGCCTTGACAGGCGTGAGATGTTTAAAAAGCAGCTTCGCGCAATATTGCGTGCCTCTGCTTTTGGCAGAGTTGCTATTATGCTGCCCTTGGTGGTTTCTCTTTGGGAGATTACGCAAAGTAAGGCTATAATAGAGGAATGTAAAAGGGAATTATCCACACAGGGTATAGCATTTGACTCCAAAATAGAGCTTGGAATAATGATAGAAACACCTGCCTCAGCTGTAATGAGTGAGGAGCTTTCCTGTGAGGTTGACTTTTTTTCCGTAGGAACAAACGACCTGAGCCAATACACCTTGGCATGTGACAGGCAAAATCCAATGGTAACCCAAATATGCGAAAAAAATACAGAGCCTGTAATGCGCCTAATTAAAATGTCAGCAGATGCAATCCACCAAAATGGCGGCTGGATTGGTGTATGCGGTGAAATGGCGGCAGATTTGAGCCTAACACAGAGATTTGTGGATATGAAGATTGATGAGCTTTCCGTGTCCATACCCTATCTTTTAGGTGTGCGCGGAAAGGTTAACGAATGTAAATAATAGGAGCAAAGATATGAGTGAAAACAGCGAAAAACAGACACTCCTCGCCACTTGTAGCGGCGAGGTAATAAAATTAGAGGATGTTGGCGATGAGCTTTTTTCCTCCGGTATTATGGGAAACGGCTTTGCAATAATTCCTGACGGGAAGGATTTTACTTCTCCAATTGACGGAAAGGTGACAAACGCCCACGAGGCAGGTCACGCTTATATGCTGACAGGGAAAAACGGAATTGAAATTCTTATTCATATTGGCATTGACACGGTTGAGCTTGAAGGCGAATATTTTTCGCCTGTGGTAAAGGAAGGGATGTCGGTTTCCCGGGGTGACAAGCTTACCTATGCAGACACGGATAAAATTATGGAAAGAGGCTATGACCCTGTCACAGTAATAGTAATTACTAACCCTGAAATGGTAGATAAATTCAAAATCACCTACGGCAAGGTAAACGCAGGTGACGTAGTTTTTGAATATACCTTGAAATAAAGAAATAAAAGATTAAAGGGATACTAACCGTTTCGGCAGTATCCCTTTTGCTTGTTTTGCTAAAATTATTCAAGAATGTTTGAGGTAATAAAATCAATTCCCCAAGAGGCAAGCCTTTCTCCGTCAATGGGCTCGTCAACCGTCCAACAATTTACCTTTATGCCGTTCTCGTGGCATTTTTTTATTTGTTCTTCGGTAAGCTCCTTACACCAAACGTCCGCATCTATTTTATCGCGGACAAGGCGCTTTATTTCCTCGTCAGTCACCTTCCAAAATAAATACTGTGCGCTTTGGCTTGGCAAGAATTTTCTTACCTTTAATAAATTTTCGTAGTTAAAGGAAATAAAGGTTAAATTGTCAAGATAACCGTGGTCTTTAACAATATTAATGATTTTTTCAATTTCCTCATCGGTAAAGTCGGACTTCAACTCTAAAACTGCGTGCTTTTCGTACTTTTTAACGATGCTTATGTAGTTTTCAAGGGTGCAGGGGCGCAAATCAAATCTGCTTTTTGTCCCGTCCTTATCAAATAAAACCACATCTTGCAGCATAGCAAGGGTAGAGTCTTCAAGGGTTAAATCAACCCCTGCAATTCTTTTTAAATCATTGTCGTGACCGATAACAAATTGACCGTCAATTGTTTTATGCACATCTGTTTCAATTCCGTAATATGAACGGTTACCAGCCGCCACGAAAGCGGAAGCGGTATTTTCCGTTTCAATTCCGGATAGCCCCCTGTGGGCAATAACTTTCGTGCTTTTCTTATCAAATTTTTTAGTGTCCATAGCTAACTCCTAATTTTAATTGATTTAATTATACCAAAGATAAAGCTTTATTTCAACCGAAATAATAAAAAACGGTATTTTTTCTATATATGTTGACTTTTGTCGAATAGATGTGGTATTATATTGTAAATTATCAAAATATTTGGCAAAGGAGAAATAAAATGGTAAAAGGAAAGCGCAATGGTTACATTGATTTAATAAAGTTTTTGTTTGCTATTATGATTGCTGACTATCATTTTCGTTCGGGATTTTTGCCGGGTGGCTTTTTAGCAGTTGAGGGCTTTTTTATGATTTCAGGCTACTTTATGATGAAATCCATAGAAAAAAGCGATAAAAGTGAGTCAACAGGAATATCAACCGTAAAATTTATGTATCACAAGTATAAGGGGCTATTACCTATACTGTTTGTATCTATGGTAATTGGCTTCGTGGTTTACGCTGTTATTTACAGACAAGGCTTTCTTGAAATAATCAAGCTTATTCCGTTGATGCTTTTTGAAATTTTTCCGTTGCAAACAGCGGGCTTTGATTCGTACTTCGTTGTTGGTATTTCTTGGTATCTTTCTTCGATGTTTTTGTCACTTGCAATTCTTTATCCTATAATCAGAAGGAATAAAACCTCTGTTACTTTAACTGTCTGTCCGCTAATAGCACTTTTGGGCTACGGTATTTTGTGTGGCAGATATGGAAGAATTTGCGAGCTAGGGAAAGAATTTTTGGAATACAGCATACTTCAAAACGGTATTATTCGTGCCTTGGCAGGCTGCTCCTTAGGCTGCTTAATTAGTGAAATATCTAATAAGCTCAAAGAAAAGGAGTTTACTAAATTTGCAAAAACCGTGTTCACAGTGCTTGAAATTATATTGTTTGCTTTGATTGTTTGTATGATGCACTATTTATATGCAAACATTTATGATTATGTGGTTGTATTTTTGCTTTTCGGTCTGCTCATTATCGGTATTAGCGGAATTTCTTATACATCTCAGCTTTGTAACCCTAAATGGAGTAAATTCTTGGGAACGGCAAGCACACTAATTGTGTTAAATCACTATTGCTGGTACGATTTTGTAACAAATAAGTTCGGCGGCTTAAAGCTTGCTGAAAGATATTTAATATACGCAGGCTTAGTTATCGCAACCTGTGTAGCAGTACACTATTTAAGTAAGCTCCTGTCGTATGGCTGTGCCAAGCTGTTTAAAAAGGACCGTTGGGTAAAGCAATAATTATATTATGCGTGACAGCAAAAATAAAAAGGGGCTGTTGCGTTTGACGGGTTTTGAAAAAATATTTGTATAATTTTGCCAATATAAAAAGCACATCGCTACGAAAACGATGTGCTTTTTATATCTAATGGAAAATTTTCCAAACTTGCAACAGCCCTTTAAAAATTCTTCATATGTTATAGTCGGTTAAATACGCCTTTGTATTTTCAACCATTTCGTCAAACATCTTTCTTGCGTCACTTATATTGCAGGTAACAAGCGGGTCGGAAGCGAATGCGTTAAAGATTGCCTCGATATCACGCTTTGCAATAGCATCGGAAACAGCCTCCTGCTCAGAGCAAATTTTAGAAACAAGTGGGTAAATCTCAGTTGGAATTTCGCCCGCCAAAACAGGTCTAAGCTCGTTTGTGCGGAATATAGCATTTGTTTCTACAACTGCGCCAAGGGGGAGATTTGGAATTTGTCCCTTATTTGGAATATTAACATTTGTGATAAGGTCGGAAAGGCCGAGCAAAGCTCTCATTTGGTTGACGCCCTCCTCACCTGTTTTACAAATCTTGATTTCGTCACCTGCAAGAAGCTTGCGGCTTTTTTCAAGACGGTTTTTAAGGTCCTCTTTTCTCCAAGAAACAGGAGTCAGACCAAACTTCATCTCTTTAACTCTTTCGGGGCTTTCAAGATACCACTTGCCCGGGCAGAATTCTGCCAAGTGCCTATCGCCCGCAGCGGAAATGTAACCGAATCTTTTGAACAAGTCGAAGGTTACCTTGCCGGCACAAGCAAAGAAATTGTTCATCCAGTTGTTATCGGGCTTTGCGGGAAGACCGTCAGCGTATTTATCACAGTATTTATCGTAATATGGGAATAGGTCAATGCCCTCATACTCAGCACTTGTCAGCCAAGTGAAATGGTTTACCGCAACGGGATTTACCTTGATTTCCTCTCGTGTAGCTTTTTTGCCAAGAAACTCCTCAACTACCCACGTAAGAAGCCTTTGAGTTCCGAAAACCTCATGACAGCATCCAAACGCCTTGATTTCAGGGAATACTCTATAAAGAGCTTTAACGCAAAGCGTCATTGGGTTGGTGTAGTTAATTACCCAAGCATTCGGGCAGTATTCCTTAACGTAATTGGCAATTTCCTCAAACATAGGAATAGTCCTCATAGCACGGACAATTCCGCCGGGGCCTGTTGTATCGCCAACAGATTGATAAATGCCGTATTTTTCAGGAACGTGAACATCGCTCTCCATTTCATCAAAGGTGCCGGGAAGAATAGAAATTACAACAAAGTCAGCGTCTGTCATCGCTTCCTTTGGAGTTTTAACTGCCTTATAGCTCCATTTTGACTTTGCGCCCTCGCAATCGTTATATCTGTTGCCGATAATCTCGTTTACCTGTGCTGCCGCAAAATCTATATCATATAGGTAAACGTCGCCACTCATATCCTCGTTTGAAGCAAGGTCACTCATAAGGCCCCAAGCCCAACCGCGAGAGCCGCCGCCGATATAGGCGATTTTTACATTTTCTGCCTTTTTATTTACAATCCTCATAACAATTCTCCTTGAAGCTGTTGTTAAGTTGATTATATACCTTAAAATAGGTTTTGTCAAGCGAAATGCAGGAGTTAATTATACATTTTTATTGAGTGCAAAAATCGAAAAAAGAACACCGTACATTACAGGTCAAGCCTATTTAAAGGACCTGCTTTGTTTGGTGTTCTCTATAATTTTTTAAATTGTTAATCAAGGAGATATTTGTGCACAATCGGCCAAGCATCGTCGGCATAAAATCTGTGTCCACCGTTTCCTTTAACCAATGTACAGCGATAACCTTTTTCGAATGCCTCATAAATCTGCTTTCCCTTTTTGAAGACCTGCTCGGCGCCAAGCAATGGGAAGCTTTTATCCTCAATTCCCGATACTTGAATAAAGTACTTTGGATATGCCATTGCCATAAGATCGTTCATATCAAAATATTCCGATATTGACGGCACATAATTGCAGGAGCAATGAGTCATTGCTCCAATGGAATCCTTAAATGTACACATTGCGCAAGAGGGCATTACCAAAGAGATTCTATCCTCCAAGGCTGCAACGTACACCGTAGCGGTGCCTCCACCGGAGTTTCCCATACAGCAAATCTTCTTTGTATCAATTTTATCGGCAAATTCGTTTTCAATTACATCAATAAGCCTTGAAACATCCCATACACGTTCACCTATCGTTGTTCTTCCCATAAGCAGCGCTGTCATAGTCGATTCATAGCACCTCGGTCCGTTTTCGTCTCCGCCACATTCTCCAAAGTTTCTTTGCTCTAACGAAATTGCCGCAAACCCCTCCTTGACGGCTCTTACGCAAAAATCTCGGTCCCCCTCGCTTATAGATTTTTCATCTCCCGGGAATTTAGGCTTGCCTAAGGAAATATGCATTCCCGTAGAGTGTCCTTGAAGACATATCATCAGCGGCGGCTTTTCGACCCCATTTGGAAGCAACAGATGACAGGGCACACGGTACCCCGCTTCACTTTGATATGTAAATCTAATCTCAGTCGCTCCGTCTATTTTCTTTTGGTATTCCACGTCAAATTCCAAGCTTACCCTTTCAAACTTATCCAAGCCCAAAAGCTGTGAAAGCTTTTTTCTGGCAGAGGCTTTCCACTCTTGAAAATCGCCACCGTTATATGACATCGACGGAACAAGCCCTTGTATCAATTCCTTGTTGTACTCATAAGCTGATTTCATATTTATCATTCCTTTTACGGTAAATATACCACCTTTACTTTAATATGTTAATTGTACCATAGCAACAATTATTTTTCAATATTTTTAGTGCAAAATACAAACATATCTTTCTTATAAAATAAAAAAGACCGACTCAAACATAGCGTTTGAATCGGTACTTATTGTATAAAGGCTACGAAAAAGATATTTCTTGAGGGTTGCAATAAGGTTTCGAACTCCAACGGGCTATTTGTGCTAAAAAGAAAAACTGTATTATAATTATTCCAAAGAAAAATGATACTCCATAAATTCGCTCATTGCTTTAATTTCATTTTCATCTGCTTCACAAATATAATCAAGATCTACTGCATAGATCCATAAGTACGCAATTTGACATTTTTCTTCAGAAATTCCAACCCTACCGAAATTTTTAGGATAGACCGTATCTTCAAATACTGCTATTTTAAAATCAAAACCGGCAAACGAAAACTTTTCAATCGGAATTGTATAAACATCTCTATCGCTGTCAAGTTTTTGCGGTTTATCAAGATATGTGTAGGCGCGTTCAAGTCGCGCTTTTTCTTTTAAAAACGCCTCTTGATCATACTTTACCACTAACTGCATTGAATATTCCGGAAATATTGATTCATCTTTTCTTGTATAATATTCTGCTTTCTCATATTCGCCAATCTCGTCCAAATTTGGCATAAATAATGTTGCTTGATATTTTACTATATCCGCAGGGTAGTTTTCAATGTTTCTATCGGTTCTAACGCAAGAACAAAGAGTTACCATAATCAACATAGCAACAAACATTGCTATTATTTTCTTCATATCCTCACCACCTTTCTGTGATTAGTATAGAATAAAATCGTGGAGATTGCAAGTGAAATATTCGGCGCCCGCCGAATGTGAAATAATTTTCTTGCGAAAATTGTGAAATATTGCTCCCGTTGGTCGCAATGTGAAATGAAATAAATCCCTCCTCACGCGCCGCAGCGCATTTCACACGCGAAGTGTATTTCACGCACAAAGTGCATTTCACAAATCCCGCAAGGGATTTATTTCGTTGAAAAAAGAAAAGCAAGCCGATTGGCTTGCTTTCTTTTTTCTGGCTGGGGATCTAGGGCTCGAACCCAGACATACAGAGTCAGAGTCTGCTGTGCTACCATTACACAAATCCCCAATGCGACAGTATTATATCACAGGCGCAGGCGTTTGTCAACAGATTTTTTGAAAAATTCTTGTATTTTGTCAAAGCTAATTGTTAATAATATTTGTAAACAATTGACATTTTATTCATTTGTGTGTATAATGTATGTATCATTATGAAAGTGAGGATTTTTAAATGACAAGAAATTACGGTCAACAGGGTGGCGCGCAGCAGCCAAGCTTGTTTAGCGTTATTTTAACACCGGTGATTTTACTCGTATTGGTTGTTGGTATGCTTATTTACAACCTCGTTGGTTTGATAGGCGTTTTGGTAAAAGGCGGTAATATTAACTATGACGAGGAAGTGGTAAACACATATTTGGATAATGCTTATAAAAATGCGTTTGACAAGGTTACTGCTAAGGACAGTGCTATTACAATTTGCTTTTTCTATGACAAGGATGACAAGTCCTTGCGTTTTGAAACAAGGGGCGGCGACAATATCAGACCTGAGGCAAAGGCGCTTTTAAGACCTGACGGAAAATTGGGTAGCGCAATTCAAGACTACTTGAAAAAAGAGGAAAACCGTTCAAATTTTGCAGGTTGTATCAGCAACGCATTTTATGTTGTGACAGATGAAATTACGAAGCTTAAATTGACAGACTGCTTCACATACGTAAGGGATTACGGTAATATGCCTGATTCTTTTGTTACACTTGTTGAGTTGAATAGCGAAACAAAGGAAACCTTTATTGAAGGCGAAAAGGCGGGCGATATTACAAATGCGCTTATGTACCTTAAAGCTCGCACAGGCATTACCGTTAACGTAACCGTTGACACATCCGAACACGCATTTGGCAGAAACGTACCGATGATGGACATTTTAATGATTGTTCTTCTCGTTGCATTAGCGGGACTTTGCACATTTAATCTTGTTAAAAAGATTCGCGCGTATAACAGAATTAAAAACGATTTCGGCACACAAGAGCCAAACCGTATCCATGTAAATGCAAGAAGTCCTTATTATGATGAGGATGACGATGACGAGGCTGAAACTGTTGAAACCGAAGAATACGAAGAAGCAGAAGAAGCAGATGACGCCGAAGCAGAGGAAGACACAAAGGAATAACTTAATAATAGAAAATGGACTACCTTAAAAAGATAGTCCGTTTTTTATTTAGCTGTATTTGGCAAAAGCCTTGCTCGTTTTTGCTGTTGGCAGATGATTTCATCACACAAGCATAAAGCTTGCAAACGGTTTGCAGGCAGAGTCCTTGCCGATGAACACTTCAAATTCGCCATTTTCGGCAACAAATTTAAGATCGCGGTTCCAATATTTAAGCATTTCCTCGGTGATTTCAAATGAAACCGTCTTTTCCTCGCCGACGTCAAGAGTTATCTTTTCAAAGCCTTTAAGCTCCTTTACAGGACGGACACAGGAGCCCTTTACGTCTCTTATGTAAAGCTGTACTGCTTCCTTCGCCTTGTAGCTGCCTGTATTTTTAACCTTAACGCTTGCTACAAGGGTGTCTTTCCTGTTCATTGTATCACTGCTTAATTTAAAGTCGCTATATTCGAAGCTTGTGTATGACAAGCCATAGCCGAATGGATAAAGTGGGCTGTTTGGCACATCTATATAGCAGGATGTAAAGCGAACAAATTTTTCGTCATCCTTTTCTGCCTTCGGTCTGCCTGTGGTGTAATGATTATAATAGATAGGGCACTGACCAAGTGTGCGAGGGAAGGTCATAGTAATTTTTCCTGACGGAACAGAGTCGCCAAGGAGCAGGCTTGCGCAAGCGTTTCCGCCCTCTGTACCGGGCATCCACATGTTTAGTATTGCAGGAGCAGTCTTATCAAGCCTACTGATAGCCAAGGGTCTGCCTGTAAAGAGGACTACCGCCACATTTTTGTTAACCTCTAAAATCCTGTCAAGAAGCTTGTACTGTACCTCGGGCAAATCTATACTTGCACGGCAATTGCCCTCTCCCGAATATTCCTGATCCTCGCCTAAGCAAAGAACAACACACTCGCTTGCTTTTGCAAGCTCACAAGCCTCATCAAAATAAGACTCATCAATAGCATCGTATTCAATAGGGCATCCCTGTGCAAACTTTACCTTATCGCCCAAAAGGTTCTTTAAGCCCTCAAAAACACTAACGGTTTCCTCAACCTTACCACCGCAATGCCAGCTACCGTGGATAGCTCCCGTTGCTCCTAACGGACCTATTACGGCTACACTCTTAACATTCTTGCTAATAGGCAATACACCGTTATTTTTCAAAAGAACTGCACTTTCAACAGCGCCCTTGCGTGCAAGTGCTCGATGCTCTGCGGAGAGCTGAACCTTCTTTGCTTCCTCAACATTTACACTACGGTATGGGTTATCTAAAATTCCAAGCTCTTCCTTTAAATCGAGAATTCTTAAAACAGCCTTATCAACCTGTTCAATTGTTACCTTGCCCTCATCAATCAATTCCTTCAAATGCTCAACGTAGCAGCTTGTCATCATTTCAATATCACAGCCTGCTTCCATTGCAAGAAGGGCAGCTTCCTTTTTATTCTCACAAGCACCGTGGGTAATCATTTCCTCATAAGCACCGTAATCGCTTATAACAACTCCGTCAAAGCCCCACTCGTCACGCAAAATTTCCTTTACAAGATGCTTATTTCCTACGCAGGGTACTCCATCTACAATATTAAAGGCGGTCATAACCATTTTAACGCCTGCATCAACTGCACTCTTGTAGGCAGGCAAATAATATTCACGCAGAGTGCGTTCGCTTATATCAACGGTGTTATAGTCACGTCCTGCCTCTGCTGCACCATATGCGGCAAAGTGCTTTACACAAGCGGCAATATTGTACTTGCCCATATCACCCTGATATCCCTCAACGGTTGCCCTTGCCATTTCTCCGTTTAAGTACGGGTCCTCTCCGCTTGACTCCATAACTCGTCCCCAACGAGGGTCACGCACAAGGTCAACCATAGGAGCAAAGGTAACACACATTCCGTCAAGGCTGGCTTCCTTAGCCGCCATTTGCGCAAGCTCCTTAGCAAGCTCCCGGTTAAAGGAGCAGGCAACAGCTAAATTTATAGGGTAAAGGGTGCGGTGTCCGTGTATAACGTCCTGCATTATCATAAGAGGTATTTTATACTTACTGTTTTTGAGATAGTTTGATTCGGCATCTATCATAGTTTCAGCACCTACGAGGTTAAGGGACGTGCCTACGTCGTATATCATATTTTTATCAAGCTTAACCTTACTGTTAGGGCCTGTTATAATTTCAAATTTACTTTCCTTGGTTGTTAAAAAGCTAGCAGTTGTAATTTGCTGTAAATGATAAATCTTCTGCTCTAATGTCATATTTGCTAATATTTCTTTTGTTCTCTTGCTCATTCTTCAATACCTCTTTTTAGGTTTATTTGGTGTTATTATTTTATCATAATCTAAATATGGTTGTCAAGCATTATAGGAGCTTACTGTACAATCGAAAAATCTTATATTTCCGCAAGGCTGCTATTAAATAAAAAGGAAGGCTTTATACATGGTAGCACTCAAAAGGCGAGATTGCTAAAATTTTTGAAAAAAGTGCAAAAAAGGTATTGACAAATTCATTAGTTGGTGATAATATATGTGTAGAGTTTAGCACTTGGGTAAAAAGAGTGCTAAACTTGAAAACGAGAATGAAGGGGGAATATTCTATGGGCTTTGACACATATGAGTTAAGTGACAGAAAAAAATCAATACTTAAAGCCATTGTTGAGGCACACATTAAGCTTGGCGAGCCTGTCGGTTCAAAATATTTAATGCAAGAGGGCAATATTCCTTATTCTTCGGCAACTATCAGAAACGAAATGGCAGAGCTGGAAGGCTTAGGCTATTTGGAGCAGCCGCACACCTCCGCAGGCCGTATCCCGTCAGAGCTTGGGTACAGGTTTTACGTTGATACTCTTGTTAACCAGTACGACAGTACTACAAGAGAAGCAGGGGAGCTTAAAAAGCTTTTGTCTGTTAAGCAGGCGGAAATCGATAAGATTTTGGAAAATGCCACAAAGGTTGCCTCGGCTATGACTAACTATACTGCATTATCCCTGCGTCCCCGTCCGTCAAGCATCACTATTAAAAAGTATGAAGCGGTTTATATGGGAAGCAATGATATTTTGGTCGTTATGATAGGCGGCGCCTCTGACAGCGTAAAGACAAGGAGTGTAAAGCTACCGTTTAGCGTTAGCGAGGGACTTGTTAAAAGCTTAACCGCGGTGTTAAATCAATTTTTAACGGGCATATCAATTAATGAAATGAATATTCCATTAATGGTGGATATGGAAGGTGCCTTGGCGCAAGCAAGCGGGGAGGACAAAAAGCTGTGTGCAGAGCTTGTTTCAATTTGCGTAAAATCAATTTACGAAACGATGAACGAGTTAGGCTCTGAAATTAAATTCGAGGGCGTAAATAGGCTTCTTGAATATCCGGAGTACAAAAATCTTGATAAGCTTCAAAAAATGATTTCAGCTATTGAGAACAAGGACGATATTATTAAAGCAGTGTCAAACATTGATCAAAGCGATGATGAAACTAAGATATTTATCGGCTCGGAAAATATGGTTAAGATAATGGATGACTCTACGTTAATATATAAGAACTTGAAGTTAAACGGAAAGACTATCGGCGCTATTGGTATTATCGGTCCTTGCAGAATGGACTATTCAAAGGTGCTTGCCACCATTGACCGTTTGAGTGAGGAGATAAACAATTTGTCAAGCCTTGACGCATTACCTGAGGGTAAAATATTTAAGATTGGTGATGAGAATGGATAAGGAAAAGAAAGATCAAGAGGTTGAAAACGAAGCGGAAAAGAACGATGCCGCTGAGGTAAATTCACAGGAAAAAGAGCTTAACGAAACGAAAAAGCAGTTGGCGGAAACGGCAGACAAGTATTTGCGTGTCCTTGCTGAATATGATAATTTCCGCAAGAGAAGTCAAAAGGAGAGGGACAGTATTTACGGGGATGCGTATGTTGACTGTATTAAAAATATGCTCCCAATCATTGATAACCTTGAAAGAGTGTTGACTCTTGACGGGGATGAGAGGTTTATGGATGGCTTAAAGCTTATTGTTAACCAAACACATGATGCCTTGAATAAAATGGGCGTACATGAAATTGAGTGCAAGACCTTTGACCCAAACATACACAATGCGGTAATGCACATTGAAGACGAGAGCTATGGCGAGGGTGAAATCGTTGAGGTGTTCCAAAAGGGCTACATCTATGGCGAAAAGGTTATCCGCTACGCTATGGTAAAGGTTGCGAATTGACGCAAAGGCGTTAAGTCTAAGAAACGGTTGCTTCCTTTGTTGCTCTGTTCCAAAGAGGCAACGCAATGTTTATATGACAAAAAATAAAACGAAAAAATTTACTATTATATACAAGGAGAAAATTTATTATGGCAAAGATTATCGGTATTGACTTAGGT
>JAGANX010000011.1 GCA_017623975.1 Clostridia bacterium | reverse complement strand
AATGGGCAAGCTATTTTTCAGTTAAATAACAGAAAAGCTGTATAGAGCAAAATCTATATGGCTTTTTCTTTTTGCAAAAAGACTTCAAAAAATGACTTTTGACAGTTAGGCGTGTGCTTGTATATATACGAGGTTGACTCTGCCTATACCACCGAAATTGGTTTGTCTATATCACTCTACTCGGAGCCATACAAGAATCACACGAACTTAGATTCGTGTGATTTATTTTATTACTCCCATTGTTATGGCAAAAATCTTCTTTGTTTGTTGGTTTTGCTTAACGCATATAGATTATTAAGCTTTTTCTTTTACTCTTTTCAATAATTTGATATACGCAGCTGTTCCTTTTATAGAGTTAAAGCACGTAGCTTCTAATTTCTTTATTAAATTTTCGTGTCTATCAATTCGTTTTTGATATAAACCGTGGGGGATTAGGTTTAACAAAGGTGATGCTGTTGCAGTAGAGTTGTTAATCATTTCGTAATCGGTCAAATCATAATCTACCATTTTAGAAAGATAGAATAAGGCTTTTTCCGTGTTTTTGTCTTTTAAATAAATTTCTGCAAGAAGCATATATAAATCTCCATGCTCGCGGTGATGAATAGGCGGAATTATTTCATCGTTTTTGAAAATGCAGTGTATCGTATCAATAGCCGTTTCTAAGGTTGCAGCCGCATCCTTATATTTTTCTTGTAGCATATAACTTTTTGCTAAATGCGTAGTTATATTTAACATCCCTTCAAGATAATGAACAACTCCGTATTGGCAACTTTTGGACTCTGTTACATAATCCTTTTTCCAATGAGCATAATATGCATACATAACGTGAATATTGAAGTCTGCACGATATGGGAATTGCTTAGCATGGGATTTTGCTTCAACGAAATTTCCGTATGCAGAATGTAAAATTACCATAATCATATGTGCGCGCAGTATGTCGGAAGCGTTCTTAGAATAAGAAATAACTAAATTTGCATACCTAATGCACTCATGATAAATAGCTTCTGCATGTTCGGAGTCGTATAATTCTCCATTTTCAGGATAAGAAAGAGCAATACCTGTTTCCAAGCAATTCATTAGAAGAATAGTATTGTTTGGATGAAGCTTTAACCCGTCCTTCAATGCTGAATATTTTTTAAAAAGGTTTTTAGCGGTAAGAGGACTCGAAAGAAATGACTGAGCATCTTTAAGTATTTTGACAACTTCTTCCGATTCGTTTGTCCCGTAAGTTCCAAATAGCACGTCAGTGCTTACGCCAAATACGCGCGCAATAGGGACTATTTGAGAAATGTCCGGCATCCCGCTATCGTTTTCCCATTTTGATACAGCTTGAAAGGTAACACCCAGATGTTCCGCAAGCTCTTCTTGTGTAAGATTTCGTTCTTTTCTTAATTTGCGAATGATTTGTCCCATAGTCTCTTTCATTATATAGTCTCCTTATTTGATGATTTATACTTATATTATCTCATAAAATCTTAACTAAAAGAAGCGATTTGAAAATGAGTTTTATTCAACTTTTGGTTGAGCTTTTTATGCTGTTTATAGTTAGAAAATTGGCTTTTGCGGCGAGGAAATATTCTTGTGTTTTAAGTAGATATATGGTAAAATTAAATTGTTCATAACATTTTTCGAAAAATACCCAACCTTTTTACATCACCTTGCATCTTAAAGATGAGTACTCAAAAAACGAAAGAAGGGAGAGCCAAGAATGTATAAAAATCAAACGGACGAGACATTAGTATTACTGACGCTGTCAGGGGAGCAAAAGGCTTATGAGGTGTTGGTAATGCGCCATCAAAGCTCTGTGATTGCCGTAGCAAACAGCGTTGTCAAGAATCAATTTATGGCAGAGGACTCAGCTCAGGATGCTTTTGTTACTGCGTGGATGAAGCTAAACACTCTTTGCGAACCGAGTAAATTTGGCTCATGGGTTCGCAAAATCGCCAAAAACTGTGCACTAAATACGGTAAGGCGCTATCGCGGAATTGTACCTCTGGACCAGCTTGAAAATTGCAAGGTGATTAATGCTCAAATCACAGGCCCGGAAGAAAAATATGTTGATATGGAAGAAAAATATGAGGTGAAACAAAGCCTTGATAACCTTCCTGAAAAGGTAAAAAGGATAATACAGTTATATTATTTTGAAGGACTTTCCATATATGAAATTGCACAGAAAATGAGCATTAGCGAGGGTACTGTAAAATGGCAGTTAAATGATGGCAGAAAGAGAATGAGAAAGGAACTGTGTGCTATGAACGAAAAATGGAATGATACGCTTGTTGAAAAGGTAATGAAAAAGGTTGAAGAATTAAAGCTTTGGAGACTTAAAAACAGTAAAGACGGCTTTGAAATTGTATATAAGGATGTACTAAAAGAGGTAGAAAATTTACCTGAAAGCAAAAATAAATATCATGCATTGGCAGATGTTTTACATAGCGGTTGGTGGTGGCTTCCGGGCACAAAAAACGATGAGCTTTTTGAAAGTATTAAGGAAGCAGCTATCAAGGGCAAAAACGAAGAAGCAATGGAATTTATTTTGGCAAGGGAAAAATCCGAAATATACGGAAATGTAAGAGAAAAGCTGATTCTTGAAAAGAATATTCCAATGCTTGAAAAATACGGGTTTAAAAAAGCATTGGCAGCTGAATATTACGCCCTTGGATGTGTATATTATTACGATATGAATAATACAGAAAAGGGCGATGAGGCACTTATGAAAGCCAAGTCAATCTTTGCACCAACAGATGAAAAGTATTATCTTTCATCTTGCATCAAGCCTCTACGCGAAAAAAAGGAAAGCATATTCAAAAACAAGGATGAAAAGAATTTTGGCTTAGGTGCAACTATTGAAAAATATAAGTATATAGATAAAGAGCTTCGTTTTTGGAATAATGATACCACAGGTGAGGGATATATAAATACATTTGATACGCAAGCAAATGATATTTATAGAAACGCATCATTCTGTGACGGATACTTTTTTAAAGACTTAAAGCTTGGTGAGGAGTATGTTGGCTCGGATAAAACAACATTAAAATTTGAAAGCGAAAATGAAAAAGTAGATACTCCTGCCGGTATTTTTGAAGGGTGCTTTGTGTATGTAACAAAACGCTTTACAGAATACGGTTTAAGAATTTACAAAAACTACTATAAGCCTGGTGTTGGTATAGTAAAATGCGTTTCTTCATCAGATGGCTTGACGGAAGAAAGAGTGTTAAGTGCATATAACATTAACGGAGGAGAAGGGCTGCTTCCTTTCGCCAAGGGTAACCGCTGGGAATACACAACTAATTACAACCCCGAATTTATTGATGTTAAAATTGAGTATAGCGTTGAATATGCGGATGAAAAAACTGTCATATTAAAAGCTGAAAGCACAGCGGTAAGACACGGATATAATAAAAGCTCTTTTGTTGATATGATACAGGCGATAAGAAATGAGTATTACTATGAACAAAACGGTCGTGAATACTTAAAGGATGTAACAGAGTATGTTGAATGCGTTAATGAGCTTGCAAAAACAGAAATTGAAAAAGAGTGGGCAAGACTGTCAAGCCAATGCGCTAAACGAATTTGGGAAGGAAAAACAGGCGTTGACTTTACAGGACACTGGAATTTCTTTGCAAGAGAAATTGTAACAAAAGCAAATAATAGCTATAAGCTTGGAGGGAACCACAGGTGGAGCTTTGAATGGAAAAGCACAGACGGACCAATTGCAGAAATGGGTATGCTTTGCAATGATATTTATGGCATTTTGGATACTGCAACCGGTTGCGTATGGAATGAGGAGTGGCAAAAAGGAGCGTCTCCTACCGTTGAGTACATGCTGTGGGGCTCTCATCCTGTAAAAACAAATGTTAAGTGTGAGGATGGCGGAAGGATAGAAACAAGAGCAGGAGCTTTTGAAAATTGCTTAAAAATCACACTTGATATATCAGGGCTTGGTGGAGGTCTTGCATACCGTGAGGGACACAAGGAATACTATTTTGCTGATAAAATCGGTATAGTCCGTGTTGTTAATGAATATTGTAACGGTGCAATAAAGCCTACGTATGACTTAGTTTCTTACTATGGTGAGGGAGAGGGCTATATGCCGTTTGAAAATGGACTTAAAAGAGTTTATGAGGCAGTTAACCTAACTGACGGTTATGTAGGCGGTATAGAATATTCATATCACGAAAGCGAAAACGGAGAAATAGTAATTTTTTCCGATAAAACGGGCATTAGAAAGAATCAATCCCCCATTACATCCTATTCCTCTGTGCTTAATGAATTGAAAGAAAGCAATGGATGTAATAGCATAGAAGAGGCACACGAAATGTATGCCCTTAATACATTTAAGCTGATGGAGCACACTATATGCCGTCCTGCCCATCATAGAAATAATGCTCCCCGTTCCATAGGAATATGCAAATTCAATATGGAAATGATGGAGAGCTTTGGAAACGGTACTGTCCCGGATGCTTGGTTCTGTGCTTATGCATGGACAGCACTTGTGCGTAGCGCTGCTCACTTTGGTAATGGCGAAATAGAAAAGGGCTTCGAGTATCTTGATATTTCATTTGAATATTACGAAAAGTGGAAGAATTTTAAAAAGGGAGAAGAGCTTGATTCGGGTGATACAGCTATTTTCGGTGGTATTAAACTGATAAAAGGAAAAGAGTGTATCGTTATGCCGAGCAATGAAAAAGCACCTCTTGAATACGGGTACAGAATGGATGGTGGCAGCAATGCGCCGTACTATGCATTATCTGCTGATTATGGCTGGGAGTGGTTTAATTATTTAAGAAATCACGAAAGCTATTATTCCTACTTAGATAAGTCTAAGCAATTATTGAAATGATAAAAAAGTGCTTACTTGCTTTGACATGGCAAGTAAGCACTTTTTTAAATTAGCTGAGAGTTAGCTTATCTGCGTTTAAAAAGTCGTGGGCGGCTATGGTGCTGTCTGCCGGAATGGTTGCACTTTTGTGACATTTTTTACATTTAACAGTAACAAAGTCACTATAAATATTACATTCGTAGTCACCCTCGCCTTCGTTACAGCCACAGTAAATTTTGCCTTCGTCATTTAATTCGTGAACTACGTAAGTGACGATTTCCACAATCTGCGGGTCAGAAAGCTCGTTCTTTTTATCATTTTTAAGACTTTCCAGCGAGCTATCTCCAAGGGCTCTTAAAATCTCCTCGTTTGATTGCTTAACGGCTTCGCTGACATTTTGCTCCTTACCGATAAAGCAAAGGTCAACACCGCATAAGGAACAGGGAATCATAAAAATATCACTGTTGAAAAATACATCACGTGTAAGGGTATATACGTGTGGAGTGGGACAGGCGACACAGGGGACAGTTAAACGGAGCTTGCCATCATTAAGCTTTTCTACTGTCATGTGGCTTTCCTTACAGCCGCATTTGAGCTTAAATAGGTCTCCGCTTAAAGAAAATGCGCCAACCATACTTGTAGGCACACTTCCGCAAACGGGGCACCTGTATGCAAGGGTAGTCTTTTTTTGGTCTATAATCATTTTTTACCTCATTATATAAAAATAATCTTTATTTTACGATTTAATTATGATATACTAAATTATACATTAAGTTGCTTCACTTGTCAAGGGAGTTACTATTCACAAAGTTGATATTATTGTAAGGATGAAGGGGGAAAAGACAATGTCGGCTATATACGAAACGGATACAAATTCAATATATGTTAGTGCTGCCGAGCTTTGCTCCTTTATTTATCGAGGTGGGGATTTGAGTGCTCACCCACAAAACGGTAACAAAAACGGAAGCACCATAGTTTCTCACAGGGCGTGGAATAAAAAACCCAATATTGTAGATGCATATTCCTTTACGAAAATTGTAAACGGTATGTCAATTGTGGTGTACGTGTATCCCGAATGGGTTAGAGAAGAGGACGGCAAGCCTGTAATAGAATGTGTTTATTCCGTACCGTATTTTCTTGATGATATTAAAAATGGCGAGCTTGATTTGGCCATTACGACCGCTATCGTTACAGCATACGTTGTAGCAGAAAAAAACAAGCTATCTTCAATAGAGGCTCGCATAACCTACTATAAGGAGTCAAGCGATGAGAGCCGTGAATTTAAGCAGACCTTCACCCGTGACGAGCTGGTTATGTCCTTTGACTACGTAATGGACCAGCTTGCTCCTTATGCAGATGTAATTAAAGAAAAGGGCACTAAGACCTTATCACAGCTTGCAAGCCTACGCTTCCCTTTTCAGGGGGGAGCAAGAGAGGGTCAGCGTGACTTTATTATTGAAGCCTTTCGTGCAATCAAAAGCCGTAAAAGACTTGTGGTTGAAGCACCCACGGGTACAGGCAAAACAATGGCATCTCTTTATCCTGCCCTAAAAAGCATTGGAAACGGTGACGGGGACAGAATATTTTATTTGACAGGTAAAACCACAACTGCAATTGCAGCCTTGAATGCAATTGATATTATGCGCGACCAAATACCCGACCTTCGTGCAATACATATTTCTTCAAAAGAGAAATGCTGTGTTACATATCCACCAAGGGCAAGACGTATTTGCGACCCTAAGCATTGCCACGTGACTCGTGGATATTTTGATAAAATCAATATGGCAATTTTGGAGCTTTTGCAAAATTACCGTACATATACGAAGGAAATTATCGACACTGTGTCGGCAAAATACTCGGTTTGCTCCTATGAGCTGTCCTTAGAGCTTTCCGAATGGTGCGAGCTGATAGTATGTGATTACAACTATCTCTTTGACCTTCAAGCATATTTTAGACGGTATTTTGACTTTCCTACATCAAACAATATATTTCTGATTGACGAAAGCCATAACCTGCCTGACAGGGCAAGGGAAATGTATTCGGCTACGTTAACAAAGGAGCAGTTTGTAAAAATATCAAGCAAATATAACGGAAATAAGCAATTAACAGGACCCTGTGTGAATATTTTGAATAAATTTGAGGAATTCTATGAGCTTGCTATGACAGAAAAAATGGAATTTGACGGCAAGCCTTGTGGGTTCTACATTAATAATCAGCTTCCTGACGATATTTGCGATGATTTTATAACCTTTAACCGTGCATGTCAAAAAATGTTCAATAAAGAAAACCAAGATGATGAATTGCATGAGCTGTATATGGAAACTAAAAAGTTCATCTCTGTTTGCGGCATTTTTGACAAGCGGTTTACAATGTACATAGAGGCGGTGGAGGAAAATGTAAAGGTTCGCCTTTTGTGTCTTGATCCCTCATTTATGCTTGATAGGTGTATGAAAAAGGGTATATCATCAATTTTATTTTCAGCTACATTAACACCCCTTGAATATTTCAGTGATGTACTTGGTTGCTCAAAAACGAACACTCTGTCCCTGAAATCTCCATTTGACCCGCAAAAGCAGTGCTTGATTGCAATTGACAGTGTTAGCACAAGGTATGATGATAGAAAGAAAAATGTAAATACAATTGCCAATATTATCCGCGCTTCAACGGCGGGAAAAAAGGGCAATTATATTGTGTATTTCCCTTCGTATTCATATCTAACTGAGGTTAAGGATGCCTTTGTAGAAAAATTCCCGAATATTAATGTAACTGTGCAAAAAAAGAGTATGTCCGAAAAGGCAAAGCGTGAATTTTTAGATTCCTTTGATACAAAAAAAGAGGGTACGCTTATCGGCTTTTGCGTAATGGGCGGTTCTTTTTCCGAGGGTATAGATTTGCGCGGTGAACGCTTGATTGGTGCACTAATTGTTGGTGTGGGCTTGCCGACTATTTCAAGTGAGCTAAACATAATCAAGGAGTACTTTGATAAAACCCGCGAAAACGGATATGCATATACCTACACTTATCCGGGAATGAACAAGGTAATGCAAGCGGCAGGCCGCGTTATAAGAAGTGAGGATGAAAAGGGAGTAGTTGTGCTTATTGATGATCGCTTTGCCACAATGGAATATAAAATGATAATGCCTGAATATTGGCATCATATCAAATATATCGGCAACGCAAAGGATTTACTTGGTCAAATTACGGAATTTTGGAAAAAATAGCGGAAAACTATTGTAAATTTATAAATATAATGCTATAATATTTCATTATATTATTTTATTATCTTTAAGAGGTAAAATTATGTTAAGAACGGCTATAAAAGAAATCTTTACTAACCCGGAAAAATTTGCAGATAAGGAAATCACTGTTTGCGGTTGGGCACGTACGATCCGTGCAAGCAACGCATTTGGCTTTATTGAGCTTAATGACGGCTCTTATTTCTCTAATTTGCAGGTTGTTTTTGAGGAGCAATTTTTAGATAACTATAAGGAAATAGCTAAGCAAAATGTTGGTACTTCATTTATTGTTAAGGGTACACTTGTTTTAACTCCCGAGGCAAAGCAGCCCTTTGAAATTAAAGCAAGCAGCGTGGAAATAGAAGGTGCGTCAACCCCTGACTATCCGCTTCAAAAGAAAAGACATACCCTTGAATATTTGCGTACAATTGCACACCTTCGCCCAAGGACAAACCTGTTCTCTGCAGTGTTCCGTGTGCGTTCAGTTGCCGCATTTGCTATTCATAAGTTCTTTAATGAAAGGAACTTTGTATATGTCCACACCCCAATAATTACAGGAAGTGACTGTGAGGGTGCAGGCGAAATGTTCCGCCTAACAACTCTTGACCTTGACAATTTGCCAAGGACAGAGGATGGCAAAATTGACTTCACAAAAGACTTTTTTGGCAAGAGTGTTAACTTAACGGTTTCCGGTCAGTTAAGTGCGGAAACCTACGCTATGGCATTTTCAAACGTATATACCTTTGGTCCTACATTCCGTGCTGAGCGCTCTAATACAGCCCGTCATGCAGCAGAGTTTTGGATGATGGAGCCTGAAATTGCATTTGCAGATTTGCAGGATGATATGCGGTTGGCAGAGGATATGATTAAGTACGTTGTTAAATACGTTATGCAAGAGTGCCCTGCTGAAATTGAGTTCTTCAACAAGTTTGTTGATACCACCTTGGTTGACCGCTTGACAAATCTTATCGAAAATGATTTTGGTCATGTTACCTATACAGAAGCAATTGAAATTCTTGAAAAAAGCGGTAAAAAGTTTGAATATCCTGTTAAATGGGGTATTGACTTACAAACTGAGCACGAAAGATATATCACAGAGGAAGTGTTTGGTAAGCCTGTATTTGTTACAGACTATCCGGCAGACATTAAAGCCTTCTATATGCGCTTGAATGATGACGGTAAGACAGTTGCCGCAATGGATATGTTGGTTCCGGGTGTTGGTGAGCTTATTGGTGGCTCCCAGCGTGAGGAAAGGCTTGACTACCTTTTGAAGGCGATGGAAAAGTTCAACCTAAATGAAGAAGATTATTGGTGGTACTTGGAGCTTCGTAAATACGGCGGTACCAAGCACGCAGGCTTCGGCTTAGGCTTTGAAAGACTTATTATGTACATCACAGGCGTTGCAAACATTCGTGATGTTGAGTCTTATCCACGTACAACAGGCTCTGCCGAATTCTGATTTGGAATTAAATTAGCATCGTATTTCTGCGTTGCTCCTCGATTGTGACTCTAACAATGTAGGGTGGGGGCTTGCTCCCACGTGATTGTATCAGAAAAATCGGCACTCTTTTGCATAATTAAAATCGAATTTGTAGGGGCGAACATTGTTCGTCCGAAAAGGAAAAATATGAAAAAATATAGCGAACTAACAAGAGAAGAACTTGAGGCGCTTCAAAAAGAACTCAAGGCGAAATACAAAGAATACCAAGCGAAGGACTTAAAGCTTAATATGGCTCGCGGTAAGCCTTGCGTTGAGCAGCTTGATTTGTCTATGGGTATGATGGACGTGCTTTCAAGCACATCTGACTTAACCTGTGATGACGGTACAGACTGCCGTAACTACGGTGTTCTTGACGGTATCAAGGAAGCGCAGGAGCTTCTTGCAGATATGATGGAGGTACCGCCGGACCACATTATAATTTACGGAAATTCAAGTCTTAACGTAATGTACGATACAATAGCACGCTCTATGGCACACGGTGTTATGGGCTCAACCCCTTGGTCTAAGCTTGACAAGGTTAAGTTCTTGTGCCCCGTTCCGGGTTATGATAGGCACTTTGCTATTACACAGTACTTTGGTATTGAGATGATTCCTGTTCCAATGACACCGGAAGGACCGGATATGGATATGGTTGAAAGGCTTGTATCCGAGGACGAAAGCATTAAGGGTATTTGGTGTGTGCCAAAGTATTCTAACCCACAGGGCTATTCTTATTCAGATCTAACTGTACGCCGCTTTGCACGTCTTGAACCCAAAGCGTCAGATTTTAGAATTTATTGGGATAACGCATACACAATTCACCACTTATATGATGATAAGCAGGACAACTTGGTAGAAATCTTAGCTGAATGTAAGCGAGCAGGCAACCCTGACTTGGTTTACAAGTTCGCTTCCACATCAAAAATCAGCTTCCCGGGCTCAGGTATTGCTGCTCTCGCATCTTCAAATAACAATCTTGAAGAGATTAAGGCTCAATTAACTGTTCAGACAATAGGACACGATAAGGTTAACCAGCTTCGCCATGTTCGTTTCTTTGGAAATATCCACGGTATGATAGAGCATATGAGGAAGCATGCAGACATTTTGCGTCCTAAGTTTGAAGCAGTGCTTGATATTCTTGAAAGGGAGCTTGGCGGACTTGGTATTGGCGAATGGACAAAGCCAAAGGGCGGATACTTTATCTCCTTTGATTCTCTTGACGGCTGTGCAAAGGATATAGTTGCAAAATGTAAGAAGGCAGGCGTTGTTATGACAGGGGCAGGTGCAACCTACCCGTACGGAAAAGACCCTCATGATTCTAACATTAGAATAGCACCGTCTTATCCGCCGCTTTCAGACCTTATTATAGCAACGGAGCTTTTCACCCTTTGTGTTAAGCTTTCAAGCATTGAAAAGCTATTAAAAGAAATGAAATAAGCTAATAAAAAACCATCAAGGTTAAAATTCCTTGATGGTTTTTATTTATTTGTTATTTAGCATCACCGTAAGCGGTTTTGATATAGTTGTAGCTTACTGCATCAAAGCCATTTACACCGGTTGCAATATCGTCTGCGCGGTTAATGAAGTAAATGCTATCATTTTCACCGTCATTTTCAACAACGAATGCGCCAATGATAATATTAGTATCTAAGTTATCGCTATTGCCATAGGTTACTACAAATTCGTGTACTCTGAAATTAATGTCGCTTGTTTGGTTAGCAACATTTGCCTTAACCGCAAAGTCGTCAAGGGTAATTTCTTCGTTATTTGTAAAGGAACTTGCTAAGTTAAATGCAAAGCCGAATTTTAAAGTAACGTTTTTAGCATCTTGGTAAAGAACTAAGGATTCTCTGTTAATCTCGTATCCGTTTGTAAAGCTGTATCCGTCTGTACCAAAGGTTTTAGCGGAGAAACCGAGCTCTACATATACAGGAGGTATAGCTTCAACATTGTCAATACCGCAGTTGTTTATACATACAGTACATTTAGAGCCTTCCTTGTTAGCAGTAGTGAATGAGTATGTAACCGTGCCTGTGTAGTTGTGTCCCAGTGCAACACCCTCGGTAGTTTCAGTACCCTCAATAAACTTGCCGCAGAAGCAGTAGTCTGCTACCATTTTTGGCATTGTGCAGGTTGCAGGAGTTTCACGCCTTCCGTTTGGATTTGTAATATGGCTGTAACCTTCCGTTGTCCAAGTAGTTTCATTGCTAAGCTTTGCAACCTTACCGTCAGAGCAAACGATAGCAAAACAATTAGTCGGAAGAGTGCCATGGCAAGAAGTAAGAGTTAATGTTTCGGTTGTAACATTAGCGTTTACAAAGTAGAAGTTAGTGTTATAGTTTTCATTAGCAAATTTAAGCTCTGTTATTTCACCCAAGAAAACAAAATTTCGTGTTGAAGCCTGGTTGCTGTTACCAAAGTTCCAACCGTCATCATCAAGGTTTGTAAAGTTTACAGGGAATACTATTGTTGTGTTAAGATTTGTGCAATTCTTTAATGATGCAGAACCAACTTCGGTTAAACTGTCAGGCAAGAAATAAATGTCAGGCTTTTCGGTGTCCCCGGGGTTATTTACAAAGTACATATTTTTGCAGTTTTGGAATGCACCTTGTCTGCCTGTACCGTTTGAATACAATGTTTCAATGTTCTCTGAAAGATATACAGGGCCTAACTTTTCACAGTTATAAAAAGCATATTGACCGATATATGTAACATTGTCGGACATATAGAACTGTTCAAGTGATTTGCAGTTATGGAATGTGTAGTAAGGGATAGTTGTTAAGCCGGAAGGCAAGGTAGCGCTCTTTAAAGAAGAGCAGCCGCTAAACATATCTCCACCAAAAGAGGTAACTGATTCAGGTACTTCAATTGATTGAAGTTTAGAGCAGCCGGCAAAAGCAAAATTACCCATAGTAGTTAAGTTATTACCGTTGAATGTAACGGTTTCAAGGGCGATACATTTGTTGAACGCCTTTTGCTTAATTGTTGTAAGAGTGCTTGGTAAAGCAATATTTGTAAATTTGTAGCATTCGTAGAACACACCCTCATCAAGCACTGTAATTTGTGTGTTTTCCAAATTTTCAAAAGCGCTTATGTTGTAAGAGGATGAAAATGCCGAAGAGCCAATGGTTTTAAGTGAGGAAGGAAAGTAGAATGGCTCGGTAAGACCGGACAAACCTGCAAAGGCTCTATAATCAATTTTTTCAAGTTTAGAATTTGGGCTTATAATAACTTCCTTCAACTGGCTGTTGCCGGTAAATGCGCTGCCGCCGATATAGGTAACGCTATCGGGAATTGTAATGGTTGTAAGACCCATTTGGCACATTGATTCTTTGTCAATAGATGTAACACCCTCCGGAATTACAAAATTAGATACGGGGCAGGAGTTGAACATACTTTCAAAAATCTTGTAGGAGTAGCCTTCTTCAAACTCAACACTTGTAAGGCTTTTAGTTGTACGAAAACCGCCACTATAGTTGTTTGAGTTAATGGTGTTAGGAATTCTAACATGGGTAAGAGTGGTCTTGTTTTGGTCACGATAACCGAGGCTGGACATGTTGGTAATACCGTGTGGAATTTCAAGTTTAACTATATTATCGATAGTGTACTTGTCATTACCTTCTTCATTTTTTACCCTTGAAAAGTCCCAAGCGGTAGTTGTTTGGTCCTTGAAGAAGTAGAAGGATGGGTAAATAAGTCCGTCATCCATCTCAATTTGTGAGTCAGTGTCGATAACTGTTGGCAAAGCAATACCTTCAACAATAGTGTTAGTGCCAAGTCTGCCGCTTGCTGGAACGGAATCTGCCGCAAAAACAGAAAAAGCAAGCACAAGGCAAAGGACAAATGCCATTGCAGTTATCAAAAGAAGTTTCTTTTTCATAATTGTATCTCCTTTTAAATATATTTATACATTTTAAGTATATCACATAATGTAGTAAAATTCAATATCTTAGATTGATTTTTTTAGGATTATGTTGTATAATATATACAAATGTAAGAACAGGAGAAAAGTATGGAATTTAAAATTGAAGGCAACAAATTTATAAAAGACGGACAAGAAATAAAAATCATATCCGGTGCAGTACATTATTTTAGAAATATGAAAGACACTTGGCGTGACATTTTTAAGAAAATGGTGGCAATGGGTCTTAACTGTGTGGAAACATACTGCGCTTGGAATATGCACGAAAAAAAGGTTGATGAGTTTGATTTTACAGGCAACCTTGATATTTATGAATTTATAAAGACTGCAAAGGAAGAAGGTCTTTTGGCAATTGTTCGTCCCGGTCCATACATCTATGCTGAATGGGAGTTCGGTGGGCTACCTTGGTGGTTGCAAACAATGGACGATATGGAAATAAGGTGTCAAAATAAAACATATATGGAAAGGTTTGAAAAATACCTTTGTGCTGTGTTTGACCAAATTCGCCCACTTCTTTGTACCAATGGCGGTAATATCATAATGATGCAGTGTGAAAACGAGTACGGCTATTATGGAGACGATAAGGTGTACCTAAATAAGCTATACGAAATATACCGCGCCCACGGTATAGATGTGCCACTCTTTACCTCTGACGGTACAGGGGAGGAGGATTTGCGTGACGGTACAATAGACGGATGCTTGGCAACCCTTAACTTTGGCTCTCGTGTGGAGGAAAACTTTAAAGCTCACGATATGCTGTTCCCATCTTCCCCAAAAATGTGTATGGAAATGTGGAACGGATGGTTTGATGCGTGGGGCGATGGCTTCCACCATACCACCAGCGCAGAAGACTATGCAAAGGTAGTTGATGATATGCTTACCCGTGGCAGCCTTAATATGTATATGTTAATAGGCGGCACTAACTTTGGCTTTACATCAGGTGCTAACCACTATGAAAAGTTTGCCCCCGACGTTACAAGCTATGATTACGACGCACCGTTGACAGAGTGTGGCGACATTACACCGAAATATATGGCACTTCGTGAGGTAATCAAGAAGCATACGGGAAAAGAGCCACCCAGCGTGCCAAAAAATAGGGAAAAGAGAGCTTACGGCAAGGTAACTCTTGGAGAAAAGGGAAGCTTGTTTGACAACCTTGATAACCTTTCCACTCCGCAGTTTTCTAATGTTCCAAAGCCAATGGAAAGCTACGGACAGGGCTACGGCTATATCGCATATACAACAAAGCTAAACCGTGATTATAATAATGTGGACTTGTCTTTTGAAAGCCTTGGTGATAGAGCCCAAATATATGTAAATCGCACCTTGCAAGGCATAGTTTACATAAATGATGATGAGTTGAAGGCAAAGATTTCCGCAAAGCAAGGGGACACCTTAACCATCCTTGTTGAAAATATGGGCAGAGCCAACTTTGGTCCTAAAATGATGCGTAAAAAAGGTATAGCCGGCAGAGTTCTCCTTGGCAGAAGGATACACTTTAACTGGGATGTATATACTCTCCCAATGGATAACCTTGAAAAAGTGGTATATGGTAATAATGTTACAGAAAATAGCTGCTTCTACAAAGGCACTTTCAAGGTTGATAAATGTGCCGATACATTTTTATACCTTGACAGCTTTACAAAAGGCTTTGTGTTGATAAATGGCTTTAATATAGGCAGATATTGGGAAAAGGGACCGCAAAAGAGCCTTTATGTGCCTGCATCGCTTTTAAAGGAAGGGGAAAACGAAATAGTTGTTTTTGAAAGTGATGGCATAAAGGGTGAGCCGGTGGTAGAGTTTAAGGATTATCCAACGTTACAATAATTAAAACAAGCTCTCTAAGGTATTACTTGGAGAGCTTTAAGCTTGTATAAATCAAAAAAGACACTTCAAAAGAAGTGCCTTTTTGTTTATGTATTAGAGGTTTTCACCGTTATCTGCATTTTCAACAGATTCAGCAACAGGTGCTTCAACAGGAGCAGATGCGTTTACTGTTGCTTGTGCAGCAGCAACGATTTTTTGAGCCTCTTCGAGCTTTTCCTCGGAGGTCAAAGCAGTGCCTGTCAAAACTTCTTGTCTTTCAGCCTCTGTCATATCCTTGCAGAATATGCTTCTCAATACGATAGCAGCGATTTCAGCAACTACCATAATAATAGCACCAACGAGGATACCGGTTGCATCTTCAACTTCTTCTTCAACCATGCTGTAAGCGATTACAGGCAAGATGTAAACGAACAAGTTTGTGCAAGCGTGAACGATGTTGTTGTCGCTGATGTTGCCCTTTATGAACAAGCCAACCAAGCCCTTAGGACCTTCTGGCTTAACGGAGCAGCACAAACGTCTTGCAGCCTTGTCGAGGTAACCCATACTACCGATAGCAAGACCGATGTAGATAACCATCATTACAAGTGGAGCAATAACAGTACCAATATCTTCGTCTTCAATAGCGTCAACAATCAAGCCCATGATGTCACCACCGAAGAATCCGTTAAGGATACCGGAGTTACAAAGGTTGTTGAAGAAAATAATGAAGCCAACGATTGATACGATAGCAACAGGTTGAACAATGTTGAGGTACTTGAACTGCTTGCTTGGATACTCACGGAGTCTTGTAGCAACGAAGTTGAAGCCAACTGCGATGAGAGCAAGAATAAAGAGAGCGTTCAAGCCGGAGCCTGCAACCATAAGGTCACCTTGGATAGCACCCATAAACAACTTAGTTGTAAGTGTCAAGGAAAGAATAGGTGTAAGCTTACCAGCCAACTCACCGCTAACGTTTTCAGGAGTCTTAATGTTTTTAAGAACCTTAATAATGGTTGTAATAGCAATTACGATAACCATAATCGGAAGTACAAATACCATTACGATAACGTAGAGAAGAGCGATTAAGGAAATAACAAGACCGAAAATAATTTCGATAAAGTTAGAGCCTTCCATTTCTTCAAAGTTGAATGTGTTCATAATTGTAGCAACGAGAGCAGCGATAGTTGCGATTTGTTCTTCACCCTCATCGGTATCAAGAACGTCATCGAGCTTATCTTGTGCATCGTCATCACCACCGGCAGCCTGAATCATATTAACGATAAGACCGATACTGCCAATAAGCTTTGGCATGGAAATGCCGTACTCGTCTTCGTCAATGTCAACATCAACGCCGAGCTCGTCAAGAAAATCATCAAGTATCTCGTTATTTCCACTTGGAACGAGAGAGATGATTGGAGTCAAGCAGAAGACTAATGCAAGAATAACAAGTGCTGCACTAATCCAAAACTGACTTGTACACACGATTTTACGTGGCACTTTAATCTGTGGCATAACAATTTCTCCTTTAAACATATAATTTGCATTTAAATATGCAACTGTATTTTAGCACAATATACTACAAAAGTCAACAATTTACTATAAAATATTAAAAAATTTTGAACTCACATTTTTCCAAAATCACCCGGGCTTAATGCTTTTCTTAATACTATTTCAACGGACTCAGCCATTGAAGCAAAGCCCCAATCATTTGGATGGCAACCATCTACCGTACCCCTGTCACCGCAAAGGTGCATAAGCTCTTGCCCTTCAATTATATGCACGCACGTGTCGCCGTTATTACAAGCGTTTTTAAAGGTGGTCTTAATAACTTCAAGCCTGTCCTTTTCCTCTTGTGTCAAATTACATTTAGGGCGTGACATCAAAATAATGGGCAATTTCGGGAATTTTTCGCGTATTTTTTTAAACATTTTTTCGTGCGTAGCCTTTAAATAGTCAGGCGTTGGTGAATTGTGGTCATAGTCGAAAACAAAGGCGCACATATCAAGTGTGCATATATAGTCGCACATTTCCTTTTCAGCCCGTGCATTTCCCGAAAAGCCTAAGTTAATGTGGTCTATGCTTAAATTTTGTGTCACGATAGCCTCGTATGAATTGCCGGGGCGTGATGCACATCCGCCTTGGGTAATTGATGAGCCGTAATACACAATAGGCTTGTCTTTTATGTAAGGAGAGGGCTCTTTCACAGTTGATTTGTTACTTAAACCAATGTAAAGCTCCTTTACATTACTGTATAAAGGAAAATTGATTGTGATTTCACGCATTTCATTGCCGCACAGGTCTATAACGCTTTCATATCCATCGGTAATATCAAAGGGTGGCATAAAGGTTGCAAAATAATCCTTACCGATATAAAGGTCAAAGCCGCAAGAACCGCTAAGCGGAAAATGTGGCATTTTACCAACCTCGTTCATTTTCGCACTTATAGCAACATAAGGGCTGTCGGTTTTAAATCTTACCCTGCCGCCTGCGGTGTTTGTGTGTAGGTAATACACCCCATCACTAACACTCCTCGCCACTTTTTCAGGCATACGCCTGTACATTCCGTTTTCATAAATAAGTCCGTATATGCTAAATTTCCTTGCATCGCAAAAGACTATATCATCCTTTTTTATTTTTGTGTCAATTTTAAAGTTCTTGTCTATTTCATAAATGCTTCCCATAAAGTCACACTCCTTTTATCTAATTGTATCACCGTTGAAGGATAAAATCAAGAAAAAGCCAAAAATCACAAGGATTTTTGGCTTTTTAGCTTATGTACTTTTATGCCGGAACGAAGAAGTAAACGAGGAAGAGAACAGAAACAACAATAGCAACAACAGAAACGTTCCACTTTGGCTTTTCTGTTTTCTTAACCGCACTTATGATAAGCTCAACAAGGTACAAAATTGCGGACATAACTGTGTAAGAAACAAGACCGATACCGATACCCTTTGTAATAGAGTAAGCGAGCACCATTACAACAATTGTTAAAAATGCGGAAACAGCATTTATAATGTTTGAAAAATCTACACTCTTAATGTTGTTCTTCATCATAAGAACGCCAACATAAATAAGGGCGGAAGCGGTTGCCGCAGATGGAATAACTGCGAAAACAGGCATAATAAACATAGATAAGAAGAACAAGCAAGCGGTTGTAAACGCTGTCAAGCCTGTTCTACCACCGGCAGAAACGCCTGCACCTGATTCAACAAAGGTTGTTACTGTGGATGTACCAACCATAGCACCTGCACAAGTGGCAATAGCATCGGATGCCATAATTTTGTCGTAGTTGCGCGGCTTTCCGTTTTCATCAGACAAAACCTCGTTGTTACTGCAACATCCGACGATAGTACCCATTGTATCAAACATATCAATCATACAGAATGTTACAATGAGCATAATGATTGAAAATACAGACACTCCCTCAGGGATAAGACCTGTTTTGAATACAGAAGTAAATGACACGAATACGCTTTCGTCAGCCCCGCCGCCAAAGAAGGTAGCAAAGTTTTCCCAGAACTTCCAAGAAACTTCTTCTGTGCCTAAAACAGCCTTGATGTTTGTAACGCCAAAAGGAATACCGACAACGGTTGCGCCTAAGATACCAAGAATTACGGCACCCTTAACCTTTAACTTATCAAGTATAGCGATTAGGAAAAGACCGATAAGAGCAACAAGCGCGGTTTTTGCCGCAGGCATAAGCTTTGTATAATTGTCAAGAATTTCAGAGCCTTTACCCCAAATTACACCGCTTTGTGAAACCTGATTGCCCCAGTTAGTAAAGTCAACCAAACCAATCTGTGTAAAACTGTTTGTTACAATGATACCTGCGTTTTGAAAACCTATAAAGGCAATAAACAAGCCAATGCCAACAGAAACAGCACTGCGAACAGGGATAGGCATACCGTCAAAGGCAAGTTCACGGAAGGTTTTTCCTTTAATCTTAACAAGGGAAAGAGCAAGGAAAATAAAGCCTGAAATGAGAACTAAAAAGAATGCCTGTCCGGGGGTGAATTTAATGCCTTGACCTGAAACGGTAAAGAAAGCAGTGCCGCCAATAAGACCGCCAAGCATTGAGTTAAGTCCCATACCTGATGCCTGTGCAAGCGGCATTTTCGCAACGAAAGCCATTAAAAGAGTTCCAATTACAGCACCGATAGCGGTTGCCATAAACATAGAGCCCCATAAAACGTGACCTTCACCGACAATCTGGTCCGGGTTAACAGTCAAAATGTAAGCCATTGCCAAGAATGTAACTATACCGGCAACAATTTCCGTTTTGACACTTGTTTTTTTCTCCACGGGGTCGTAGCCGAGGAGTCTTGCGAATTTGTTCATAACTATCCTCCAAATTTATTTGATATTATTTTACCATATTTATGTAGTCAAATCAATATAAAATGGAAAATCAATGTAAAAACTCAAAAATAACTTAAAAACCCCTGACGTTTAAATGAAGTGAACCCAAAAGTTTAGACAAAAATTAAATATTAAATTGATTGAGAATGAGTTCTGTATTGCACAGGGCTCATTCCTTTTAATTTCATTGAAATTCTTTCATTGTTGTAGTAATATATGTATTCTTCCAACTT
>JAGANX010000001.1 GCA_017623975.1 Clostridia bacterium | reverse complement strand
TAGGACTTTACCTACCTTTCATATTTAATTTTTACCTTTCGGCAGAGTCAAAAAAGCACAGGTGGAGTTTTCGTTCTTAATACTTAAAAATCAAAAAACAGATGTCAACAGATATAAGAAAAAATATTGCTCCTTTTCCCTTGCATTTAGGGTTCTAAGCAATATTTTTACGCTGTTTACATCTGCGACACCTGTGCTAAAATAGACTCGGGCGGAAGGTAAATATGACAGATAGATTGTATAATTCGATAGAGATTAGCAAAATAGAGCCTGATTTTCACGTCAAGCTCTATTTACTAATATTAAATTTGGCTACTTTTTATTTTGTGTGTACTTTTCAGATATTTACTGTTATCAGTATTTCCGCTGTTACCGGTGTTTCCCGCATTTCCACCGTTATCGGTGCTGCCGCTATTGCCCGTATTTCCACTGCTGTCAGTGTTACCCGTGTTATCTACACTCCCCGTGCTTTCACCGGTGCCTTGGTTGTTATCCTTTCCACAGGCAACAAATGACAGTGTCATGCCCACAAGCACTAAAATTGATAAGATAAATATTATAACTTTTTTCATTGGCATTCCTCCAAATTTTTTCTACAATTACATTATAGTCCACTTTTTAAAAAAATGTTATCACTCATGCCACCCAATGTTAGTCAATATTTTTTGCCCCGTCCCTTGCCTTTTTAGGTTAGCAAATTTTAGAAAACATCCCCATTTTAAACAGTTTTCCTAAAAATAAATTCGTTCAAACGAAATTTACAACACCTTTACGCTTCGTTTAAACGAAACACCTTTTTCCGAAGCAACAAAAAAAGCCGACTCATTGATATGCACCCCAAAAGTTAGACACTTTTGGAGGTGCATATCAACCCTGTGGCTAATTTTCATTTATGTAGCTAACCTAATATTATTGACGTAATAATTAACGCGGCAAAAAACGCACCTAAAATACCGCCGCATATTGCTTTGGTTCTTCTTGATTCACTCTTTACCATCAGATAAACCAAGCCGATTGGTGGCGCCCAAATCAGCAGGAATACGCACAGCAACCAGTTTATAGGACCGGAGCTTGCTCTTGCCTGCGGTGAACGTCTTGGAGGTGCATAGGTTTCCATACAGTTTCCGTCACGGAAGGACGCTTGAATGACCTCACCGGTGTGAAGCAGCTGCACGTATGCTTGGTTTCTGCCTAAATCAGATATATCATTTCCGTCAACTCTTCTACGTCTTACAACGTTAGTTCCAACACCTGTACCATGAGCAAAGCCCGGCAAGTTAGAACCAAATGGGCCATGATTTGCGCCATCGTGATGGTTTCTGTTAAGCTCTTCCTTATCATACTCACTGAAATATCTTGAAAACAGCTCAGTTGACAAGCCTGATGAATGGTTTAATACAAAAACGTTAGACCTTCCAACCATTGTTGTCATCAACGTTTCATTTCCTTGGGCTCTTGCAAACACGTCCTCCGCAGAATATGCAAAATTGCATCTGCTTGATAGGTGGCTAAGCACGTTTGCCAATCCTTCATTTTCATCAAGAGAAACAGAATCTATCAAAAGGGAAATAGCTCGTCCTCTTGCCAAAAGCTCCCTTATTTCCTGTGCGATGATATTAAGCATATCGGAGCTGTTGGATGATACATCTATCATAAAAACTCCGCCATCCTCAATAACATTTTTAATACTCACACCATTTTCTGTGGTGGGTGCTAAAACTGTGGACAGCTCCATATCAAGCCTACTGAAATATGCATCCACATCTCCAATATCGTCTCTTGAATCTATTGTCCTGTTTGTTATCAGCCTTGCCACATTTTCTGGAATAATTCCGTTTTTCGCAAGCTCCTGTGCTTCCTCATATTCTCTGTATTTTATACAGTCGATGTATGCGGACAAGGTAAGAGGGATTCCTCTTGCCTCTAAAAACGTGGTTACTGCATCAACAAAAACAATGCTGGACCTACTCAGTACATTATTGTCCCTGCCTGCAGAGCTTAAGACAAAATTTGAAATTTCTGTATTTCTTCTGCCTGCGAAGGGATTGTATATTCTGTTTTCGCTATTTATTGAATAGAAGTTTGAGGTATCTCTAAACGCCTCACTCATTCTATAATTCAAGTCCATACTACCATCATACAACAAAATAACAGGTCGGTTGTTTCTATGTGCATTATACGCTGTGGCGCAAATTGCTCTTTCTCTTAATTCGTTATTGGTTCCCGATATCACCATATTTTCGAATTGTCTTCCAGAAAGGTACGCCTCAATTGGTGCAGGAGTATACTGTATCACATTTCTGCGCCTGTAATTATTGTTTTCTACATCCCTTAAGAGCCTTCTTCTTTCGCGTTTAGAGTTAATTTTTCCGACTATGGATGAAACCACGCCAAAAAAGGTAAATTCGTTATTAGCCATTATACTCTCCCTTAAACAAATCGAATTTAAATTTAAATGGTGGATTATCCGCAAGTCCTATTATAGCCTGTCCCGGCTCAAGGGCGGTCATATCCCAGTCCTCAACCACGTTGCCTGAGCGTTTTTCCCTGTCGTAGCCCTTGAAGTCTTCTATCACATAGTTTCCACCGTACAGTCCAACTGTAAAATTCCTGCTGTCCGCATCGTTCATTCTAAAGGAAAATACGCTGGAAAATCCTGCAGCAATATTCTTTCCCCTAGGCACACCATAGTTTTCATACAACTGGTTAATGCTTTGCAGTCCTGCAATAACCTTAACACCTAAGGCACGTCCGAAGTTTACAGCATCCTCTATATGCTGTAGGCTTGGCAACAGCTTGAACTCATCACAGAACACATACACATTTCCGTATGCATCCTTGTTAACCTTGTCACCTAAAACGCTTTTTTGTCTTCCCATTGACTCTTTAAGCGCCAAATCAACAAGAAGCTTATATATTGGAGTCAAAATGCGACCTCTTACCAAATCGTACTCAATGAAGAGCTTTCTGCCCCCCTTGTTACGTACAAACTCACGCATAGAAAAGTCACCCGGTTCAGCAAATCCGCCAACAAACACCTGTCTTGTAATAGACTGTAGCTCAGCAAAAACACCTAAGCCCTGGGTGTTTTTGCCGTCGCCGATATAGTTCAATACTGCTTGCTGGTCAGGATACATGCTTAGCTTATTGTAAACGCTCTGTGGGGTAAGCCTGTCAAGCATATTCCTTAGCATTCTGTTGTCCAAAAATGTTTCTATCAGGTTTTGCTTTCCCTGGGTTCTTCTTATTCTCCAAATCAGCAATGACGCAAACAAATCTCTTGCCGCATTTGGGAAGAACGGATTTGATGAGTTCCTTTCAATAGCCTCGGAGAATAATCCCCACGCAATTTCATTAGCGTTTGCCTCCCACTCTCTTGCATCATCATACCCATCTATCAAAAGCTCCTTGAAGATGTTCCATTTAACGGACACATCCTCATAATCCTTGGATGCGGAGATAATATAATCCTTTTCAGGGTTATAAAAGTCCTTCTGCTTTAAATAGTCTCCCTTGGTGTCAAAAATTATCATTACGTCATCATCTGTCATCTGCTTTTGCACCTGGTCTACTATATGGAAAAAGGTGTTGGTTTTTCCGCAGCCGGTTCCGCCGATTAGCATCAAATGCTTACTCAAAATTGACTTATTTAAGTCCACAAATGCCGGAGTACCGTCGTGCTTTCCCGGTATTCTTACAATAGGTTCCTCTATCTCTCTTGGCCTTATTCGTTCTATCTTTTTTCCGTGTATTACTTCTGCCATACTCTCCTCCTATTCATTAAAAGTCCATATCTTCGCCATTTTCTTCGTCATTTGTGTTGTCTTCTTCACCTTGCTGTTGGTTATTAAGGTTTTCTTCCTTGTTATCATCCTCGTCCATCAAATCTCTTTCGGCAAATTTTTCTAAATATTCCTGCCTGTCCTCTTCAATTTGCTCGTATATTGTCATAGGATTAGACGCAAATCCTTTATATTTTGTTTGGTCAAGATAATAGTAAGTGCCGCTTTTGCCTTCATATTCTGCATAGTAGCAAGGGCGCTCAAAGGCACTGCCATTGGTGCAGTACCCCTTCACAGCCTTTAAAACCTCACCTGTTTGGGGATGAATTATGTTGTCGGAAAAGGCATAGTCTCCGTCCTTTTGCGCGTTTGATGCGTTCTTGGCATAAACCGCTGATAATTTTCCCTTAGATAAGGTCATCTCTTCTATTTCTTCAATTGTGGCATAGCCTCCTGTTATATTAGACATTTTATATCTCCTTAAAACCTTTATTGACCCATAGATTCACCGCTGGATTCTCCGCTGGACTCACCGCTGGACTCACCACTAGATTCTCCAAGGCTCTCGCCCGAGCTTTCACCGCCCATATCATCTCCCTCGAAGTTTTCTGCGGTTGCTTCCTCTTCTTGTGCGTTTTCTTCCGCTACGTCCTCACCCTCGAAGTTTTCTTCAGTCACATCTTCGGTTTGCAAATTATCTTTAGATACATCCTCGGCTTCTGCTTCTTCTTCGGTAGATTCTTCGCCCTCAAATTCTTCTGCGGTTGTTTCCTCAGCTTCCGCCTCTTCTTCGGTAGATTCTTCGCCCTCAAATTCTTCTGCGGTTGTTTCCTCAGCTTCCGCCTCTTCTTCGGTAGATTCTTCGCCCTCAAATTCTTCTGCAGTTGTTTCCTCAGCCTCTG
>JAGANX010000010.1 GCA_017623975.1 Clostridia bacterium | reverse complement strand
TCAAGAGTTAGTCCTACCACATTAAAAAAGAATCTGGCGTTGATCAACGCCAGACCCAAAAAAGTTATTGGTTATCTTAAACCTATTGATTTATTTGAACTTTTTGTTAATTCCTGTTGCACTTAGCTTGACAATTTATCTATTCACCGTAGGTTCCTTTAATGTAGTTATAGCTTACAGCATTAAAGCCGTTTACACCAACAGTTGTGTCTTGCGCACGGTTAATGAAGTAAATGCTTTCGTTTTCTCCGTCATTTTCAACAACAAATGCGCCGATTATAATATCAGTGTCCAAATTATCAGCATTGCCGTAGTTTACGTAGAACTCATGAACTCTGAAATTAATATCGCTTGTTTGGTTTACAACGTTTGTTTTAAGCGCGAAGCTGTCAAGGGTTACTTCTCCATTTGTAAAGCCCTGTGCCAAATTGAATGCAAAGCCAAACTTTAAGCTTACGCCCTTTTCTTTTTCATAAAGCTTTAAGGACTCTCTGTTAATTTCGTAACCGTTTGTAAAGCTGTACTGTGCATTTCCAAAGGTCTTTGCAGAGTAGCCAAGCTCAGTATAAACAGCAGGAACAACCTCAACACTGTCAACACCGCAGCCGTTTGTACAAACTGTACACTTAGCACCTTCCTTGTCAGCGGTTGTGAATGTGTAGGTTACTGTGCCTGTGTAGTTGTGGCCAAGTGCCTCACCCTCAGTTTCGGGAGTGCCTATAATTTCCCCGCAGAAGCAATAGTTTGCAACCATTTTTGGCATTGTGCAGGTTGCATCGGTTGCCAAATTCTTTTCGAAAATGTGTGCAGGAGTGTCTGTTTCCACCCAGTCCGCCTTGTTGCCTGCCCAGTTTAAATTGTAGTATCCGTTTTCACCACAGATATAAACTTTACCGTTTTTATTGGTTTCGTTATTGTTGTTAATTGTGAAAGTGTCTTTTGATGAACCGACAAAGTAAAAGCTTATGTATTCATAGGTGTTTCTGTAATAGAAATTCGTTACATTGCCAAGGAAAACAACATTTTTCGGCTCGTTCTCCGTGCCGATTGATGCGAAGGTAAAACCATCCTTGTGTATATTGGTTAAGTTCTTACCGAATACAATGGTTGGGTTTATATTTTTGCAACCTCTGAATGGATTGGCAACATTGTTAAGGTCTGTAATGGTTTCAGGAAAATAATATATGTCGGGACGGGCGGGCTTGTTTTGCGCATATTTTGTTGCGTCAAAAATTCCGTCTGTTACAAAGCTTTCAATAGAATATTTTTCGGAAACGAAATACAAGGATGAGCAATTGTAAAATGCACCTTGCTGCCAGCTGTCGCCTATGCCGAGGCAAGTAAGACCGCTTGGAAGATACAAGAATTCAAGGGAAGTGCAGTTTTGGAACATTAGCTTGCCAAGAGTTTTCAAGCTGTCGTTCAAAACCACAACCTTTAAGTTAGTACAATCAGCAAAGAAGCAAGCAGGATAAGCTTCAAGGGTACACATAGAAAGGTCTGCATATTCAAGCTTTGTACAGCCCATAAATGTGTTCCAAGCATTACTGTCATATTTTAATGTGCTTGAAAGAGAAAGGCTTCTTACTCCTGCATTTCTAAATGCTTGCTGACCTAAGTTAACAAGGGAAGGCAAGGAAACGTTTAAATAGCAATTTTCGTTTTTACCTGCACCTTCAAAGGCTACTGAACCAACATCGGTAACGCTTGGCAAGATAAAGTCACAGTTGAGGCTGTAACATTCGGCGAATGCCTTGTGGTTTATTGCTGTAACTGTGCTTGGGCTTGAAAATGTTACGGTTTCAAGGTAGTTACAACCAAGGAAAGCCGCTGTGCCGATAACTGATAGTCTTGCGGGTATGTTAATCTCCTTCAAACTATTGCAGTAAGAAATGCCTCTTTCACCCAAAGATGTTAAGTGTGCAGGCAATTTAATTGTAGTAAGGGCGGAGCAGTTAGCAAAAGCATTTGAACCAAGGGAAAATGAAATATCTTGGCTCAAATTGTCCTCGATTATAACAGTTTCTAAGGAGGTGTTATTTGAAAATGCGCCTTGATGAATGTAAATGAAGTTTTCGTTACATTTAATGTACTTCAAATTAGCCATTTCATTTGTCTTTGTGTAATTTGTGGAAACAGCGGTGAAATAATCGGGAATTTCCAAGCGGATAATGCTTGCTGTACCAAATTCGTAGCCTGTTGCTGAAATAAGATTTGCAAAATCAGGTGTAGGCTGCATACCGTACCTACCGTCGTTGAGCGCGGAAAAGCAATAGTACATTGGGTAAGTTAAATAGGTTTGGGTTCCGGGAATTTGCAATACGATTCGCGCGGTGTCACCTTCGCTATAACCGTAATCATTCCTTGCATTTAATGCTGCATTGTCAAGCACTGTAACGTCACCGAATTCATCGCTTGATGAAGGCTCAGCGGCGAAAGCAGAAAGAGAGAGTAGGCAGCATAGAGTTGCTAAAACAGCAACAAAAAGTAAGACCTTTTTCTTCATTTTAATTCTCCTTTAATTCTCCTGTAATTTAAAAAAAGTTGTCAATTTATTATAACACACAACAATAAGCATGTCAATAACTAAAAGTTATAGCTGCTTTCTTAAATTGCAGGTTAAATCTCCTGCTCCCATTAAAACAACGCAGTCGCAGTCTGTTTTTTCGACCCTGTGTGCGATTTCCTTAATGCTTGTAACTAATTCTCCACCGCAATCGGTAGCAAATTTTTCTTCACTTAGCTCAAATATATTTTCTTCCCTTGCGGAAAATGTGCTTGCGATTATCAGCTTGTCGGCATCACAAAAGGCTGATGTAAACTGCTTGTATAAAAAATGTGTGCGGGAAAAGGTATGGGGTTGAAAAACGCAAAGTATGCTTTTATAGCCTTGTTCTTTAAGCGATGAAAGGGAAGCTGTAATTTCTGTTGGATGATGGGCATAATCTTCAAAAATATCCGCACCTGTGTCGTTTTTTTGAATAAATTCCATTCTTCGCTTGTTTCCTTTAAAGGTAAATAAGGCTTGAATTATTTTATCTATGGGAATACGGCTCGAATGGGCAACCGCAAAGGCGCAAAGTGCGTTGTAAACCATATGCCTTCCGTGTTGGAAAATTTTTGCTTGGCACAAATATTTTCCTTGGTAGAAGATTTTAAATTCCGTGCCGCTTTTACTTGTAGAGGCAATCTCACCGCGATAGATAGCACACTTGTCAAATCCAAAGGTTACTGTATTTTTGTGGCATAGCTCCCGTGCGTTTTTGTCATCACAGTTTAAAAACACTCTTTTTGCATCTCTTATGTAGCTTTTAAAGGACTCCTTTACCTGCTCTATGTTGGAAAAAAAGTCCGGGTGGTCATAGTCAATATTTAAAATAACCGCGTCATTTGTGGGTAGGCTCAGAAAGGAATTTTGGTACTCACATGCTTCAAAAATGCAACACGCCCTGCCTCCAAATTTAAAATTGGAGTGAAAATTTTCCATTTCCGCACCGCAAAATACAGTTGGGTTTTCCTCCGCACAATAAAAAATATGCCCAAGCATTGATGTAACCGTGCTTTTTCCGTGCATCCCGCAAACGCCTATTTTTTGCTTGTGTAACGAGATGAGGTAGCCTAAAAAATTCGCACGAGAAATTAATGGTATGTTTTTTCGCTTCGCTTGCTTATATTCGTAATTTTGCTCGTTGATTGCATTTGTAAAAATAACCAAGTCCATACCCTTTACGTTGTCGGGGGTGGAAAAATATTTGATTTTCCCTACTTTTTCAAGCCTTTCGCAAAGGGGAGTGCGTTCCTTGTCGTATCCGTAAATTTCCTTGCCAAAGGATGAGGAAAACTCAGCCATGGCACTCATGCTTATCCCTCCAATGCCGATGAAAAAAAGCTTTTCAGCACTTGTAAACATACGGTGTATTTCGGGAATTGTGAACGTTGTGTTACGTAAAGGCATAAAAATTCTCCTTTTTTGATGAAAAATGGTGAAAAATTTGTGAAAAATTATGAACTTTCACTTAAATATTTAAAATTGTACTTGAAGTTTTCACATAGTTGTGATACAATGCTTATGTAAAATATCGTTCAAAGGGGGACGACAAGGTGGTAGTAACAGATATCAAAATCAGAAAGTTTTTTCAAGAAGGACCTATGAAGGCAGTTGTTTCTGTTACCTTTGACGGTGCACTCGCTGTGCATGACGTTAAGGTAATTAACGCTAAGGACAAGTTCTTTATCGTTATGCCAAGCAGGAAAAATCCTGACGGTACATACAGGGACATTGTTCATCCTATCAATTCTGATTTCAGGGCAGAGCTTGAAGGCGCTGTTATCAAGGCTTATTTTGACGGTCTTGAAAATGCTGAGTTTGCTGATGCAGAAGCAACCGGAGATGCAGAGTAAAAAATTTTCACGAAACTGTCGGCTTTGTGCCGACTTTTTTGTTTTATATTACTTGACATATATGCTAAATATTGCTATAATATTACAATAATATAATATGCGATTAGATATTTTTTGCGAGGTTTAGTTATGGCAGTTAAAATACAAAAGCCAAGGGGAACTATGGATATTTTTCCAAGCGAAGCCCGTCTTTGGCAGAAAATTGAAAAAACAGCAAGGGACGTTGCCTCTCGCTACGGCTTTGGCGAAATACGCACGCCTACCTTTGAGGAGCTTTCTCTTTTCAAGCGCGGTGTTGGTGAGGTAACCGACGTTGTTCAAAAGGAAATGTACACCTTTACTGATAGGGAGGATAGGGTTTTTGCCCTTCGCCCTGAGGGTACTGCTTCCTGTGTGCGTGCTATAATCGAAAACGGCAAGGCATCTGACGTTATGCCCTTGCGTTACTACTATATAATTAATTGTTTTAGGTATGAAAAGCCGCAGGCAGGCAGAAGCCGTGAGTTTTTTCAATTCGGAACTGAAATGTTTGGCACTAAGGATGCAAGCGCGGACGCAACTATAATTTCCTTGGCAGACACCCTTATCCGTGAGCTTGGTATTGAGAATGTGGAGCTTCATATCAATTCAATCGGCTGCCCCAATTGCAGACCGAAATACCGTGAGGCACTCGTTAACTACTTCAAGGCTCACGAGGAAAGTCTTTGCGATACCTGTAAGGAAAGGTTAAAGACTAACCCCTTGCGTGTGCTTGACTGTAAGAGCCCTATTTGCTCAGAAATTGCAAAGGATGCTCCAAATACAATTGACTATCTTTGCGAGGAATGTGATAACCACTTTGCAGAGTTAAAGGGATATCTTGATGCACAGGGCATTAAATATACAGTGGATACAAGGATAGTTCGCGGACTTGACTACTATACAAAAACTGTATTTGAGTTTATATGTAAGGGTATTGGTGCGCAAAGCACAGTGTGCGGCGGCGGACGGTATGACGGACTCATGGAGCAGCTTGGCGGTCCTTCTTTACCGGGAATCGGTTTTGGTATGGGACTTACCCGTATTATTCTTGCAATGCAGGAAAGCGGAGTTGCAGATATACCTGAAAATAAGCCTGTTCTTTACATTGCTCCAATGGGAACAGCGGCAAGGGCAAAGGCTATGAAAATTGTTTCTGATTTGCGTGCCCGCGGCTACTATGCCGAGTGCGATATTAGTGCAAGAAGCCTTAAAGCTCAAATGAAGTATGCTGACAAGATTGGCGCACAATATACTTTAATCATTGGTGACAGTGAGCTTGAAAGCGGAAAGGCTCAGCTTAAAAATATGGAAAACAGTACACAAGAAGAAATTGAAATAGATAATGTTTGTAACATCATCTGTAAGGAGTAAGATATGGAAATTTTTGAAAAAAATGATAGCCGTACCCACTATTGCGGTACACTTACTAAGGCAAATGTTGGACAGCGCGTATGTGTTCTCGGTTGGGCGCAAAAGCAAAGAGATTTAGGCTCTCTTATTTTCATTGACCTTCGTGACAGAAGCGGTATTGTTCAGCTTGCATTTGATGAAAATACAGAAAAGGAAATTTTCGACAAGGCATTCGGTGTTCGCGCTGAATATGTTCTTTGTGCAAAGGGCGTTGTTCGTGAAAGGGCAACTGTTAATAAAAATATTCCAACAGGTGATATTGAAATTGTTGTTGACGGCTTCAAGGTTTTAAATAAGGCTCAAACTCCTCCTTTTGAAATTAACGATAACGGAGATGTTAAGGCAGAGCTTAGAATGAAGCATAGATATCTTGACCTTCGCCGTCCTTCTATGCAGAATAATATTATCGCCCGTTCCAAGATTACGAATTTGACAAGAAACTATTTTAACGAAAACGGCTTTATAGATATTGAAACTCCGAATCTTATAAGACCTACTCCCGAGGGAGCAAGGGACTATTTGGTACCAAGCCGCGTTCACAAGGGCAATTTCTACGCACTACCCCAATCTCCACAAATTTACAAGCAGCTTCTTATGTATTCAGGCTTTGACAGGTATATTCAAATTGCAAGATGCTTCCGTGATGAGGATCTTCGTGCTGACCGTCAGCCAGAGTTTACACAGATAGATATGGAGATTTCCTTCACCACAGAGGATGAAATTATGGCTATAAACGAAGGCTTTATGGCATATATCTTCAAAAACTTTATGGGCAAGGAGCTGAAAACACCGTTCCTTCGTATGACTTGGCATGAGGCTATGGAAAGATACGGCTCCGATAAGCCTGATATCCGTTTTGGCTTTGAGCTTAATAACATTTCCGACATCGTTGAAAACAGTGAGTTTAAGGTATTTTCAGGTGCGGTTCAAAACGGTGGCAGTGTTCGTGCTATTAATGTTAAGGGCGGTGCAAAATTCTCCCGTAAGGAAATTGATGCGCTTACTGAAAAGGCAAAGCACTATCACGCAAAGGGTCTTGCTTGGTTGAAGAACACAAACGGTGAAATTTCTTCCTCCTATGCAAAATTCTTAACAGAGGAAGAAAACAAGGCTATCGTTGACCGCTTGGGCGTTACAGACGGTGACCTTGTATTGGTTGTGGCTGATAAGAATAAGGTTGTGTTTGATACTCTTGGCGCACTCCGTTGTGAATGTGCAAAGAAGCTCGGACTTCTTGATCCATTTGATTTCAAATTCTTGTGGGTAACAGAATTCCCACTCTTTGAGTACAGTGAGGAGGACGGAAGATTCTACGCTATGCACCACCCATTCACAGCTCCAATGGCAGAGGACTATGAGTTTATTGATTCTGACCCCGGCAGAGTAAGAGCGAGAGCCTACGATATCGTATTAAACGGTACAGAGCTTGGCGGCGGTTCTATCAGAATTAACACAACAGAAATGCAAGAGCATATGTTCTCAGTTCTTGGTATTTCACAAGAGGACGCGCAGGAAAAATTCGGTTTCTTGCTTGAAGCATTTAAGTATGGCGTTCCACCTCACGGCGGTCTTGCTTTTGGTCTTGACAGACTTGTTACATTACTCTTAGGTCATGAGGATATCCGTGACGTTATTGCCTTCCCGAAGGCACAAAACGCATCTGAAATTATGTCTAAGTGTCCATCATATGCAAACCCGGACGACTTAAAGGAGCTTGGTATTGCTGTTGTAGCGCAAGACGAGGAATAAGGCGAGTTAAATAAAAAAGAGTGAACAATCCCTTGATTTTGCAGGGCTGTTCACTCTTGTTATTTTCGCTGAATTCGTTATAAAACAAATAAATGATAATATTTACATTTGAGCATATATTTGAAATAAAGGTGTAATATGAACTATACATATATATTAAAGTGCGCCGATGATACCCTATATTGCGGCTGGACAAATAACATCGAAAAACGGTTGAAAACCCACAACGAAGGCAAAGGAGCAAAATATACTCGCAGCCGCTTGCCCGTGACCCTTGTCTATTATGAAACTTTTGAAACAAGCATCGAAGCGCAAAAACGGGAGTACCAAATTAAAAAATTAAATAGACAGGAAAAATTAAAGCTAATAGAAAAACGCACCAACTAATTTTTGATTAGTTAGTGCATTTTTTTAGTTAGTAGAATATAGCTTATAAAGGTCGGCATAAATACCGTTTGTGTTTAAAAGCTGCTCGTGGGTGCCACTTTCCTCAATGCCGTTTTCGGTGAGGACCAAAATTCTATCGGCATTTTTAATTGTGGTTAAGCGGTGGGCAATTGTGAAGGTGGTACGTCCCTTGGCTAACCTTTCAAGGGAAAGCTGAACTATATGCTCGCTTTCATTATCAAGGGCGCTTGTTGCTTCATCAAGAATAAGGATTGGTGGGTTTTTAAGGAATAGACGGGCAATTGAAATTCTTTGCTTTTGTCCGCCTGAGAGCTTAACACCCCGTTCTCCAACATAGGTGTCATACCCATTAGGAAGTGACATAATAAAATCGTGTGCGCCTGCCATTTTTGCCGACTCTATGATTTCTTCATCAGTTGCGTTTTTCTTACCGTAGGCAATATTTTCTTTTATGCTTCCGGAAAACAGGTAAACATCCTGCGCCACAACGCCAACATTTTCACGAAGGGAATTTAAGGTTATATCCTTTATGTTTCTTTGGTCAATTGTAATTTCACCCTTTGAAATTTCATAGAACCTCGGTATTAATGAGCAAAGGGTTGTTTTTCCACCACCGGAAGGGCCAACAAGGGCAATGCTTTCCCCTGCCTTTACAGTTAAATTAAGATTAGTAAGAACTTGCTTTTTCTCACTTTCATAGCTGAATGATACATTCTTAAAAGCAATTTCGCCTTTAACATTTTCTATATCTGTTGCGTTTTCACTATCCTTTATTTCAGGCTCGATTTCCATAATCTCATTAAACCTGTCAATGCCCGTGATTCCTTTTTGGAACTGCTCGGAAAATTCAACAAGAGTACGGATTGAGTTTATAAGAGTTGTTACGAACAGCAAATATGCAACATAATCAGCAGGGGTGATTTTATGGTTTACCAAGAACAAGCCACCTGCTATTACCACTACAATATACATAAGCCCGTCAAACAAGCGAGTGGTTGATTGGAAGCCACCCATTACATAGTAGGCGCGCTTTTTAGTGTGGAAAAATCTTTTGTTACCCTTTTCAAATTTTTTGTTTTCCAATTCTTCATTGGCAAAGGATTTAACAACACGAATGCCTAAAAGGTTGTCCTCGATTTGTGCATTCAATTCGCCGGTTTGCTGTCTTGACTCGGTGAATGCATCCTTCATTTTTCTCCTGAAAAACACAAGAGAAAGAATAATCAAGGGGATAGAGGCAAACACGATTAATGTTAAATAAACATTCATTGTACAAAGTATGATAAAGGAGCAAATTATTTTTATGCTTGAAATAAACACTTGCTCAGGACAGTGGTGGGCAAACTCGGTAACGTCAAAAAGGTCAGTTGTAATGCGTGACATTAAGGTGCCGACCTTTGTGTTGTCATAGTATGAAAAGGATAGCTTTTGTAAATGCCCAAACAAGTCACGGCGCATATCGGTTTCCATTTTCGTACCCATAATGTGACCAACGGATGCCATAAAGAAGAAGGCGCAGGTGTCGATAATTCGCAATGAAATATACAAAAGACCGCATCTTAAAATCAAATCAATTGTAACACCGGCGGGGGTAGAGGTTGCCACACCTGTGATTTCACGCACAATCATAGGCAGTGTTAGCTCACACACAGTGGTAAGCGCGGCGCAAAAGAGGTCAAGAAATAAAATCCACTTATACTTTTTATAATAAGGTAAGAATTTTTTTATAAGACCCAAATTGTTTTTCTTTTTCAACTTTATCACTCCTTTGCTAATTATACAAAGCATTGTAACATATTTTATAAAAAGTGTCAATGAAAAAAGAGCAGAAAATCCTGCTCTTTTGCTGTAAGCTTGTATTAATAATTTTCAGCCTTGATTTCAAAGTAAGCCTGTGGGTGTGCGCAAACAGGGCAAACCTCAGGAGCTTTTTTACCAACAACAATGTGACCGCAGTTGGAGCATTGCCAAATCATTTCCTCATCACGGGAGAAAACTAAGCCGCCTTCCACATTTTCAAGAAGCTTTTTGTATCTTTCCTCATGCTCCTTTTCAATTTTAGCAACCTCCTCGAAAAGGTAAGCGATGTGGTTAAAGCCTTCTTCTCTTGCTTCCTTTGCAAAGGTTGGATACATCTCTGTCCATTCGTAGTTTTCGCCTGCCGCTGCATCAGCTAAGTTATCCACAGTAGCACCAATGCCATCCTTTAAAAGCTTAAACCAGATTTTTGCATGCTCCTTTTCGTTAGCGGCGGTTTCCTCAAATATCTTTGCTATTTGAACATATCCGTCCTTCTTAGCTTTTGAAGCGTAGTAGGTATATTTGTTCCTCGCTTCACTTTCGCCAGAGAAGGCAGCCATTAAATTCTTTTCTGTTTTTGAGCCCTTTAATTCCATAATAATACTCCTTTAAAAATCTATTTTTATCGACACAGTGTCGATATTTTTACTGTTTTAAGCATTTTTCTATAAAGTTTACGGTAGCTTTTTCGTAAGCATCACTGTCAACCATATAGCATATTGCATGGTCCGCACCCTTGAAACGGTACATATATTTTTCACACCTGCAATTTTCATAAATTTCCTCTGCCATTGCAATAGGGACAAACCCGTCATCCTCTCCGTGCAAAATAACAATAGGCACGCTTGCGTTCCTTACCGCTTTTGCCGCACTGCCACTATAAGGGTTGAAGTGACCGAAAAGAAATGCTCCCGATATAATAAAAGGAAAGAAAATACGGGGGATACCATGGTCAGCACAGACCTTTTTTAAAATTCCAACAGGGGAGGAAAAGGGACAGTCCGCAATAACACCAACAACCTCCCTTGGAAGAGTGCCGTTGTTAGCCATCAAAACTGATGCACCACCTAAGGAAATGCCAACTAAAAAGATGGGTACATTCCCAAAGCGGGCGGTTATGTAGTTAGTCCAAGAAACAGCATCGAGCCTTTCCTTTACGCCAAAGGTTATTGCTTTGCCGCTGCTTTGACCGCAACCACGCTGGTCAACAATTAATACATTGTGTTGTATTGACTTGGCTATTTTAAATAATCCACTCATAGAACGGAAGGGGTTACCCTTATATCCGTGCATAAAAATTTGCACAGGTGCGCCTTCCTTCATTTTATAAAATCTTGCGTGTAAATCAAGCCCGTCATAAGATTTTATCCACACGTCCTCGTATGCTTCGTCAAGAAGTGCTTTGGTTAATGATTGTATTTTTTCTTCAACCGCAGTTAAGCTGCCGCTTTTTTCAAAATAACCGCTAACGTGTGCCTTGCTTCCCTTAGCATAAAATGCGGATTTATATGCGTAAAGGGAGGCAAAGGAAATTACAATTAAAAATATTCCTAAAACAATAGACGTAATAATCAATGTAAGCATAATTAACCTCGTATTATTATATTACCAAAAATATTACTAAATTTCAACACTTTTAAAAAAATTGTTGTAATTCTCCTTTAACTGTGCTAAAATTAGGTGATTTCTATATTGCGGAGGCGCATATGAGGCTTGAAGACATTAATGTCCGCGACCCCTTTATTTTAACGCATGAGGGGAAATATTACTTATACGGTACGCGGGCAATACACACGTGGACTCAGGAAATTAAAGAGGGCTATGGCTTTGATGTATATGAAAGCGATGACCTGGTCGAGTGGTACGGTCCTGTAAGTGTGTTTGAAAATTATGACACCTTTTGGGGTGACTTTCAGTTTTGGGCGCCTGAGGTACATAAATATAATGGAAAATTTTATATGCTTGCCACCTTTACTGACAGGAATTTTTACAGAGGCACCGCGATTTTGGTGTGTGACACGCCAAATGGGAAATTTAAGGAGCATAGCGACGGTGCGGTAACGCCAAAAGATTGGGACTGCCTTGATGGGACTCTTTATGTTGAAGACGGAACACCTTATATGGTTTTCTGCCATGAATGGTGTCAGATTAAAAACGGTGAGGTGTGCGCGGTTGAGCTGTCAAGGGACTTAAAACAGCCACAGGGTGAGCCATTTACTCTTTTTCGCGCAACTGACGCAGACGCTTGGATAAGGGCAGTGGAAAAGGACTGCTATGTTACCGACGGACCCTTTCTTATGAATATAGACGGGGAATTGATTTGTTTATGGTCCAGCTTTGGCGAGTACGGCTATGTAGAAGCCATAGCAAGAAGCTCAAACGGAAAAATAGGCGGCGCTTGGAGTGTTGACAAGGAGCTTTTGTTTGAGAAAAACGGTGGACACGGTATGACATTTGAGGACTTAAACGGCGGACTTAATTTTGTATATCACACGCCTAATGAAACACCGTTTGAACGACCCTGTGTTTGTAAAATTACGAAGGAACTTTTAAAAAGAAAACTGAAATAATGGAAACTAAGCTTAAAGATGAATTTAAAACAGGCAGAATACTTTATATAATTGAGGCTGCCCTTGAATATTTTGTAGCAATTGCGGTTGGTTCTGTCTATTTAGCGGAAATAACAAAGCACATTGGGATACCTGATAATGTTACGGGAATTTTAACATCCTTTGTTTCTCTGGGCTGTGGCTTTCAAATAATAGCCTTGTTTATCGCCCATAAGCGACCTGTAAAAAAGTGGGTGACTACCTTCCACGTTATTAGTCAGCTGCTTTTTTCGGTAATGTACTTTGTTCCTGTTTTGCCCATTTCTAAAATGTGGCAAACTGTACTTTTGATTTGCGCACTGCTTATTGCACAGGTGCTGCACAACGCCATAAACTCACCAAAAATAAATTGGCTTATGTCTTTGGTAGATGAGAATAAGCGTGGCAGATTTACTGCCAATAAGGAAATTGTATCCTTGCTTGGCGGTATGGTTTTTTCTTTCTGCCTCGGTCAAATTATGGATGCCTTTTCAAAAAACAATAAAATGAGTGTGGGATTTATTGTTGGCGGAGTTCTGCTGATACTTTTAACGGGGCTTCACACATTAACCCTTGTTTTCACTAAGGAAAAGGAAAGCGGCCAGGTTAAAAGATTTAATGTAAAGGATGTATTTTCTCTTTTTAAGGATAAGGCTGTTATAAAGGTTGTTGGCGTGTTTGTGCTTTGGAATATTGCAAGCTACATAACAACCTCTTATATGGGTGCATACCAAGTAAACGATTTGGGATTTAGCACAGGCTTTGCTTCTGTAATTATTATTATCGGCTCCTTGGCTCGTGCCCTTATTTCTCGACCTATCGGTGCCTTTGCGGACAAATTCTCCTTTTGTAAAATGCTATATATATGCTTTGGAATAGAGGGCGTTGCGTTTTTAACTGCCGTGTTTATAACACCCTCTAACGGAAAGTTTATGTACATAATCTATTATGTGCTATACTGCGTTGGCTGTGCAGGGGTAAACAGTGCTATAATAAACTTGATTTATGATTACGTTGATTTTGAAAAACGTACAAGTGCCTTGGCTCTTGTAAATGCGTTATCCGGCTTTGCGGGATTCTTCGCCACCCTTGCGGTTAGCCCTTTGGTAAAGAGCATTCAAGATAACGGCAACAAAATCTGGGGGCTCAGCTTACACGCCCAGCAGCTTATGGCAGCATTTTCAACAGGCTTTGTTTGTATAATTCTTGTGTATCTTTTAACTGTAATCAGTAAGCTTAAAAAGCATCAATAATAAAAGGGGATGTGTGGCGCACCTGCGATAAAGCAGTATCAAATTGAATAATACCTACCGAAAGGAAAAGGACGAAGAATTGTTAAAATTCCTCGTCCTTTTTTCTTGACAAGCACTGCATTTGTGGTCACAAACGCATGTAGTGAAATGTTTTGCTTTCGCAAAACGTGAAATAATGTGCTATTGCACATTGTGAAATATCTCGCTTTGCTCGATGTGAAATGAAATTTGCCCATGTTCGCGTAGCGAACATTTCACATTTGCGAAGCAAATATTTCACCGCGAAGCGATTTCACTTGCCCGCAAGGGCAAATTTCGTTGCGTACCTGCTCTATGGCAGGTACGCTGTTGCATCCCCTTTATTCTATTACTATTGTGGCAGCATTTTCATCCTGCACAGGTGTTGCATCTTGGACTTGGATATTGCTTTTGCTTTTCTTTTGCCGCTTTTCGTTAAACCTTCTGTCTAAAACCTTTTTCTTTGGCGGCCTTGCGTTGCTTGGGTCGAAGAAAATAGCCTTAAAGGGCTTTGGTATAACCCTGCCTTGGCATAAAAAGTCCTGCGGGTTTATATTATCAAACATACCGTAGTTGATAGGCACAACGTACGTGGAGTCCAGCCGGGCGGCAAACCGCTGGGCATCAATCCTATTCATACAGCCGTAAGTTCCGCTTATCGGGATGAAAGAAACATAAATGTCACTTGGCAGGGAATTGATGATTTCTTCGTTATACAGGGTATTAGATGCTATGTAGTATTTCTTTCCGTCATTTAGGTCGGTAACGATAACGCCAAAGGCGCTTCTGTCCGCGGTGCTTGCCCTAATTGCCAAAATGTGCAGGCTTTCAAAGGTCCACTCATCCCCCGCGCCAAACATAATATGGTTCGCCTTTTTATATTCCTTATTGTGAAACAGGGAGTTATAGGTTTTTTCGCAGCTTAAAATCGTTAAGCGATTTTTCTTGTTTCTGCGCTTCTTGATAAACCTAACTAATGTTTTTTCATCTGTGTGGTCGGGGTTGGAGTTTGTTAATAAAATCAAATCGGGCTTTAATTTGAAATACTTCTTTTTTATGCCAATACGCCTTTTTAAATCCTTGTCAATCTTTTTAAGCTCGTTTGTCATATATGGGTCAATTAAAAGCTTGTGGCTTTGGGAAACAAGCATAAGACCGCCTTGACCGAGCCATACGATTTGCATATATCCACCCCTTTCATAAGTTTATCTCTTACTATATTAACACATTTTGCAAAAAATGTATAGTTTTTTGCAAAAAAATTATAAAACCTACCACTAAAACATAAAAATGTAGTATAATGGTAGAAAAAGCAAGGAGGGGCAAAATGATAATCTACGACTTGAAGACAATGCAGGCGTGTAGCTTAAAAGAGAATACCGTTGTGGCACTTGGCACCTTTGACGGCTGCCACGCAGGTCATGCCTCCGTTTTGCTAAATGCCTTTTATAAGGCGAAGGAGCTTAAAGTAAAATCAGTGGTTTACACCTTTGATACAAGTAAAATCAAGGGTCAAACGCTTATAATGACTCTTGAAGAAAAGATAAAGGCATTACAGAAGTTCGGCATAGATTATGTAGCTGTTGAGGAGCTTGAACAGGTACGTAATTTAAGCGGTGAGGAGTTTGCTTCAAATGTTTTATTCGGCTCTCTCAATGCTGTTTTTGCAACCTGCGGATTTAATTACCGGTTTGGTAGGGGCGCATCCTGTACGGCACAGGATTTGGCTCTTATTTTCAAAAACAACGGGGGGAGTGTACAGATTTCTGAGGAGATACTGTATGATGGCGTGCCGGTTAGCTCAACGCTTATCAGGTCGAAAATCGAAAAGGGTGAGATTGAAAGCATACTTCCCTATTCAAGACCCTATTCTGTTTATGCAATGGTGGAAAAGGGCAAAGGTCTTGGCGGCAAGCACGGTATTGCAACGGTAAACCAGCAAATTCCTGTGGGAAAGGTTGTACCTAAGCACGGGGTTTATATCACAGAGTGTGAGATAGGCGAGGATGTATATCCTTCTGTTACAAATATAGGATACCGCCCAACAACAGATGGGGAAAACAGCTTTTTAAATATGGAGACTCATATTTTAGGGTATTTTGGCAACCTTTATCATTCATATGTAAGGGTGAATTTCTATAAATATTTAAGGGAAGAAAAAAGGTTTTCCGATTTTGAAGAATTGAAATGCCAAATTGAAAGGGATAAAAAGGAAGCTCTTGAATATTTTGGGCAAGCTTGAAAGAATCCGCTTTGGTATTTAAAAACAAAGAAAAAAGATTCTAATGCAGGACAGCGCCCCTCGGGGTCAGCGCACGTTCGAGCAAAAGAATCTTTACTTTCAGTATATGCCGCATTTGTATAATATATACAAATTATTATTTTTCATAAGAAATTTACAAAAAATACTTGTTTTTATACAACTATTATGGTAAAATACACAATAGAGAATATTAAAAATGCAAGGAGTATGCAATGAAAAAGATATTTTTGAGAAGAATCTTGCCTGTGGCACTTTGTTTGCTTATGGTTGTCCCAATGGCACTTAGCGCTTTTGCGGTTAACCTTAGCTTAACGGGTAAGCCCGGTGACACAAGCATTATCGGTACAGAAAGGCAGAACTGGGCACCAAACGGTTCAGGTTATCACACCAGCGTTTGGAATAATGACCGTCACTCCAAGTACTTGAATAACGAAACGTATGACCATAGCTACCAATATTGGCAGCCATCTGACCCTGCCCGTCCAAACGGTGCCGGTGTTGACGCAACAAAGCAGCATGTTGGTTTTAGCTTTGATGACGGCTACTATGTATTTGATGAAGTAGTTATTTATGCTAACTCTTATCCTAAGGGTCAAAACAACATTAAATATAGAGTAGAAGCGCTTATCCTCGGTGAATGGGTTGAGGTTGGCGTTGGCTATCAGGACGATGGTGTTAAATCCGATAAGGGCGGCGATGTTACAAAGCTTTCAATTAAGCTCACACATCCTGACGGAGAGTATATTAACACAAACAACGTAAGAATTTGGTGCTCTGAGTACGGCTCTTACGCAAAGAGATACGGTGATTACGCAGATAAGCCTGCAACATGGCATGACTGGTGGCTTACACCTTGTATGCAAGAGGTTGAGCTTATTGGTTACACAGGATATAGACCTGAGTTTGACGTTCCTATGAATGCGTACCTTGTTACAAACGCAGCACTTAGCGGTATGGTTGGTGCTGACACAAGCATGGATATGAGATATCCCGGTCTTGCTGCCGATAATGACAGCACAACTAACTGGAAGGCAATGAAGAGAGGCGCACAAAACATTTGGGCTGAATTCGACAAGGCTTATAAGTTAGACAATGTTGGTATTAATGTTGGCGGTTGCGACACAGCTGACCAAAATTTGGAGCTTACATATAACATTAAGATTTTAACTGCCGGTACAATTACTGACGGTACTTGGGAATATGTTGTAAAGGACCAAAAGGCAACAACCGTTAAGGATAACGTAGATCCTATTGTTCACAAGCTTGATGAGCCAAAAGAGGCTCTTGCTATGATGGTTGAAATTACCGCTGTTAGCAACAACGGTAGAGCAGTTATGACAGAGCTTGTGGCTGAAATTGCGGACGGCGGTAAGTGCATATTCTTGGCTGATTATATTACAAATGCTAAGAAGGTTTCCACAGCAACAGGTAACCTTGCTTGCTATGGTGCAGCATATGCTTCATCTAACTTCGCTTATGCGGGCGTTTCAAAGATCCCGAGTATTATTGACGGTAACATTTCATACGATGATGACGCTTGGATTGCTTTGGACTATATTCTTGGTACATATGCAGGTGTTACATTGAGAGAAGCGCACGACGTTACAAAGGTAGTTCTTTACTTCGGCGATGCTCTTGGCGGTACTAACGGTGAACACGTATTTAAGTTCGATTTGCAGGCAAAGATTGACGGTGAGTTTAAGACTGTTGTAGCAGATGCAACATCCTATGACGCTGCAAGAAAGTCTTACACAATTTCCCTTGTACTTGATCAGCCTGTACATACTGACGATGTGCGTATTGTATTTAAGTCTGATGCACATACATTCCCATACTTAAAGGAAATTGAAGTTTTTGAGGGCGACTTTGTATATAGCTCTTATCACGGCTATGCTCTTGATACATCAAGAACACAGGGCGGACCTGCTGCAACAACTGAATTCGGTAGCAGAACGGTTTCTGTGCGCGGTAAATATTTCAGTAAGCAATCTCCGCTTTCTTACTTCAACATCGCACTTGAACACGATGTAGAGATTGATTGGCTCGGCTAATTAAATATAAACGAACCGCTTTTCGGCGGTTCGTTTTTTACTTAAAATCGGTAGCCTTACGGGAATCGAACCCGTTTAGTTTGAATGTAGCATTAGTAGCTAATAATTGGTAAGAGCTTTAAGGGGGATTGCTTCTAAGCGAGATAAATTTGGG
>JAGANX010000005.1 GCA_017623975.1 Clostridia bacterium | reverse complement strand
CTCATTTGAAACTGCTTGCATCTTAGAGCGAATAAATTCGTAGAGAATTTTTTCGAGCTTTGATGCAGACAGTTAAAAAACTTTCAAGTCAAAGGTCGGACAAAGGCTCACGAATTTATCGTTCTAAGACAAATGTGTTCGGTTCCCGTAAGGCTAGTTAAATTGTGTTTAAGCATCAACCCTATTGTCAGCTTCGTCTGTTGAGCTGTTTACACTTGAAGTGCTGCCATCGCTTTGGTTAAGGAATGGGTCAAGCATATCCTTTGCACTGTCCATTAGGTCACTCCTAACGCTGTCAATGGATTCCTGATAGTCACAGCCTGTAAAGGCAAAAACCAAGCATACTGTAAGAATACAAAGAATAATTGCCACAAATTTTCTCATAAGAGTGCCTCCTTAATAGCTTAATAGTATAATATATTTTAACACTTTATTTTATTCTTGTCAATAGATAAATAAATGTTGACAATACGCTTTTATAATGATAAAATACAATAGAATAGAATTATGCTTTTGGAGGCTATTATGGAAAGAGTTAGAATGGGTATAATCGGCTTTGGTTGCCGTGCTTACGGTATGATGGATATTCTTATGGGATTTGAGGATGTTGACATTGTTGCCGTTTGTGATAAATACGAGGACAGGCGTGATAACGCAAAAAACAGGGTTATGGAAAAAAAGGGAAACACCCCCTTTGCAACTACTGATTATAAGGAGCTTTTGGCAAGAGAGGACGTTGATGCGGTTTATATCGCAACTGACTGGGAAATGCACTTCCCAATTGCCATTGATTCAATGAAGGCAGGCAAGGCGGTTGCCTTGGAGGTTGGCGGCGCTTACTGCGTACAGGACTGCTACGATTTGGTAGAAGCATGGGAAAGCACAAAAACTCCCTTTATGTTTATGGAAAACTGCTGCTATAACCGTGATGAGCTTTTGGCTACCGCTATGGCAAGAAAGGGGCTTTTCGGTAAAATCGTACATTGCTCAGGCGCTTATGCTCACGACCTTCGTGGCGAGGTAACGGGGGGCAAGGAAAACAGGCATTACCGTTTAAGAAATTACCTTTCAAGAAACTGCGAAAACTACCCAACACACGAGCTTGGCCCTATGGCAAAGGTGCTTGATATTAACAGGGGTAACCAAATGGTTTCTCTCGTTTCTATGGCTACGCTTTCTTGGGGTATGGAGCAGTATGTTGAGGACAGGCGCGATACAATAAATCCTGACTTAATCGGTGCTGATTTTGCACAGGGCGATATTATTTACACCCTTATTAAGTGCGCAAACGGTGAAACAATGGCGTTGAAGCTTGACACATCCTTGCCAAGATCTTATTCAAGAGAGTTCCAGGTAAGAGGAACAAAGGGTCTTTACGAGCAAGACTATAACGCAGTATATTTTGACGGTCAGCCTGAATATTGGTCAAGGGTTGAGTATGTGGAAAAATATAAAAATTCCGCTGAAAAATATAAGTCAATGCTTCCGGACGCTTGGAAGGTTATTACAAAAGAGGCGCTTGAAGCAGGTCACGGCGGTATGGACTACGTGGAGCTGCGTGAGTTTGTTGATAGACTTAAAGACGGCAGAGAGATGGCTGTGGACGTTTATGACGCAGCTTCTTGGATGGTTGTAACCTGTTTGAGTGAAGAATCTATTAAGGCAGGCGGCAAGGTTATGGAAATTCCTGACTTTACAAAGGGCGCATGGAAGACAAGGCCAAGCCAAGACGTGCTTGATTTTAACGAATATACAGAGGAATAATTGATGAAAAAAATATTGATGTCGGCGGTACTTTTTGTGCTTTGCCTAATGTGCTTTATTTCCTGCTCCTGCAATAACGATAATGCTCAAAACCAAAATCAAACCCCTCAAAAGCAGGTAACGGTTAAGTTTGAAACATATCTTGATAATGTAAAGATAGAGCCGCAAACGGTAAATGCAAACTCACTTATAAAGCAGCCCACTGTTGATATGACAAGGGCAGGCTACTCCTTTACAGGCTGGTACAACGGGGACAAAAAATGGGATTTCAGCCGTAACATAGCAATTGAGGATATAACCTTAGTTGCAAAATGGGAAAGCTATCTTTCCTATGCCGCTGTATCTGAAATTGAGGAAAAAAATATTTTGTCTATCGTGGGTGAGAGTAATAAGGACGGTATTATTGTAACAGGCTGTGACTTCAATGTGGAAAACGTCATTATTCCCGACACCTATAACGGTAAAAAGGTTGTTGGTATTCACTGGGGCTTTGCAAATAGGACAAAAATAAAAAGTGTTATCATTCCTGACACTGTTGTTTATATCAGCACAAATGCCTTTAACAGATGCGAAAATTTAAAAAGCATAGTGATACCAAAAAGCGTTACCACTCTTGAAAGAGGTGCATTCTTCCTTTGCACAAGCCTTGAAGCTATCTACTGTGAGGCAGCCTCAAAGCCTGTTAAATGGAGCAATGATTTTAATCTTAAAACCTCTAAAACAGAAAACGGTGAGCAAAGGTATAACGTAATCTATAACTACCAAGGGAATTAAAAAAGCAACTTTTTAAAAGGAGAAATGAAAATGGAGCTTCAAAATGCTGTATTTGGAAGAAGAAGTATAAGAAAATACGCACCCTGTGTGGTTAAAAAAGAGGAAATTGAGGAAATTGTTAAGTGCGCGCAGGCAGCGCCATCCTGGAAAAACTCACAAACTGCAAGGTTTTACGTGGCTTTAAGCGAGGAAAGCCGTGAGAATGTGAGAAAATGCTTGGCAAGCTTTAACGCCGAAAGGACAGAGGGCGTTGGTGCTTTTATAGTAACAACGGTTGTACACGGTATAAGCGGCTATACAAGCTCGGGGGACACACATCTTGGCAACGGCTTTGAATGCTTTGACAATGGCTTGGCGGTGCAAAACTTACTTTTAAAAGCCTATGAAATGGGCTACGGTACACTTATAATGGGTCTTTATAAGGAAAAGGAGCTACGCACTCTTTTAAGCGTGCCCGAAAACGAAAATATCGTTTGCGTAATCGCCCTTGGCAAGGCGGATATCGACCCTGAAATGCCGGAAAGAAACCAAACGCAGGATATATTAAAAATATTCTGATAAGGGCTAAAAACTGTAACACCCTTTTAAAACAGGATAGCCTGCTGTTGACAGCGGCTAGCCTTACGGGAATCGAACCCGTTTGGTTTGAAATGGAAAATAGCTTGCCTTACTGTGTTAAAAAAGCTTGACAATTCTTTAATTGCCTACACTTTTTTGCCTTGTAAACCAACCTATTTTCTCATTTGAAACTGCT
>JAGANX010000004.1 GCA_017623975.1 Clostridia bacterium | reverse complement strand
TTCTTTACGCTGTGTAGTGTTTCTCATCTTTTCCTCCGTCCTTACTGATTTCCTTATCAGTAATAATTCCTATTACCATTATACACATGAGAGCCTACTTTGTCAATACCTTTTTTCAAAAAATTTTAATTTTTTTCAAGTTGACAAAACTCTACATTTATTATAGAATATATATAGACCAAAATATGAAAACGAGGTGCAAAATATGCCATTCAAGCCAAAGGAGTTACCTGATGTAAACAAGCCCAAAACAAAGGGACAAAGAATTTGGGGCGTTATTCTTTCCTATTTAATAATCACCTTAGGCACTGCTATTATTGCTGTTGGTATTTACTTTTTTAAATTTCCCAACCATTTTTCCGTTGGCGGAGTCAGCTCCTTGGCGGTGCTTGTTTCCCAGCTTGTTAACCATGCCGTGACCGAGTCACAAATTATGTCTATTGCAAACGGAGTTTTACTTGTTGTTGCACTTATAGTCCTTGGCAAGGGCTTTGCAATTAAAACCATTTATTCAACCGTGCTTTTATCACTTTTAACATTACTGTTTGAGTGGCTTTTCCCTTTAACTGCACCAATTACAAGTCATATGTTTTTGGAGCTTATTTTAACGATAGGCGGTATTGCCATTGGCAGTGCTATATTGTTTAGCCAAGGCGCTTCCTCCGGCGGCACTGACGTTATCGCAATGATAATCAAAAAGTTTTCAAATGCGGATATTGGCACTGCCCTATTACTGTCTGATGCTTTAATGGTTGTTGCCAGCGGATTTATTTTCTATGATAAGCCTGAAATTTGCCTATACTCTGCTGTCGGTCTTGTGCTTAAATCCTTTATTGTAGATAATGTAATTGACGGCTTTAACAGAAACAAATATTTCATTATTGTAACTAATAAGGAAAAGGAAGCCTGCGATTTTATACATAATATGCTTCACAGAGGCGCTACTATTTCCAAGTGCATCGGCTCTTACACAGGAGAAGAAAAAAGCATGATAACCACCGTGCTTAACCGTACCCAAGCAGGCATGCTTAAAAAGTTTTTGAAGGAAACTGACCCCGGCGCTTTTACCGTAATTACCAATTCCAGCGATATTGTCGGTAAGGGTTTTAGAATTGTCAGTTAAGGCTTAAAAACGCTTTTTCTTGATTTTCAACTTTTTTATAGTTTATATTTCTTGTTTTTTCAAGCATTATTTTATTCATCTTCAAAAAACTGTCACATTCATAGTATAAAATAATATCATCAAAACAGTGTAATGAATTCGAACGAGGTATCAAATGTCAGATTTCATATACAATGACAATTTGAACGGTGACGGTGATAAAGAGCCCGTTCGCTTCTATTTCGGTGGTGGACAAGGCAAGCACGGCGTACCTGTTCATGTTATTGTTTTTGTTTGTATTTTCTCTATCCTTATCTCTGCCTCACTTGGTATTTTAGGTGGCTATCTTGTTACCAAAAATGCTTTATCAAAGCAGAATAAAGGTGATGTTGTTATAAATGATATTAAGACCAGTCCTTATGAATCAATAGCAAGCGCGGATATGTATTTGGGCGGAATCGACCGCGCTGATGTTATTGAAGTGATTAAGGACACGGTAGTTGAAGTACGCACACAATACGTTGTTTCCAACAGCTACTATACTCAAAGCGGTGCAGGAAGCGGCGTTATTGTGGGTAAATTCCAGGCAAAGAATGATGATGGTGCGGTTTTGAGCAACGGCTATCATATTATTACCAATGCTCACGTAATCGAGGATGCTGTTAACAGTGGCAACTCCAAAATTACCGTTACCTTGACAGACGGCACAAGCTATGAATCAACAGTTGTTGGCTCCGATTCTTTAAGCGATATTGCAGTTTTGCAAATTGAAACAAAGCCGGATTTAGAGCTTGCCTGTGCCACATTTGCTAACGAAAATTATGAAATGCGTGTCGGCGAGGACATTATTGCAATCGGCAATCCTCTCGGTCAGTTAGGCGGTACCGTTACAAACGGTTATATAAGTGCCCTTGACCGTGAAATTGAGGTTGACGGTATAAGAATGAACCTTTTGCAAATTGACGCACCAATTAACCCGGGCAATTCCGGCGGCGGTCTTTTCAACCTCCGCGGTGAGCTTGTAGGCATTGTAAATGCAAAATCCATCGGCACGGAAATTGAGGGCTTAGGCTTTGCAATTCCCATAAACGATGCTTCTAAGATATATAGGGACTTTGTTACCCTTGGTTATGTAACGGGTCGCCCCACAATCTACGCTGAATATGATATGCACTACCGTGGTAACGTTTATGTTTCCAAGGTGCATGAGCGCAATGATGGCGACAATAGCAACGTTCTCCAAATTTACGATATGATTATCGGTGTGAGAATTAACGGTGATGATTTTGTCATCTCCTCTGCTGAGCAGCTTGACAAGATTATTGGAAAAATGCCTATCGGCAGTGAGCTTACCTTGCTTGTTCGCCGCGGCAACGAGATTGGCTATGTAACCGTTACGGTTTTTGAGTATTACGAATAATACTCATTTTAATTAGACACTATCCCAAACTCTCCTTCAAAATAACCGAAAATGCAGCACAACCGTATGATAGTCGGGTGCTGCATTTTCGGTATATTGATGTTGATTTTTTGAATAATTTATGATAGAATGAAATACGAGGTGATTGAAATGTACAATATCCTAATTGTTGATGATGAAGATATGATAAGGAAGCTTATCCGTAAGTATGCTGAATTCGAGGGACACAGCGTTACAGAAGCGACTGACGGTATGGATGCTGTTATCAAATTTAAAAACGGAAGCTTTGACCTTATTATTATGGATATTATGATGCCTGAGCTTGACGGCTTTTCTGCTTCCCGCGAAATCAGAAAGACTTCAAGCGTGCCGATTATTATGCTTTCCGCCCGTGGCGAGGAGTATGATAAGATAAACGGCTTTGAAATCGGTATCGATGACTACGTTGTAAAGCCCTTTTCTCCAAAGGAGCTTATGCTCCGCATAGATGCTATTATGAAGCGTTCACAGTCAAAGGAAAAGAAGGAAGAAAACAAAAACGAGGTTGTTTCCTTAGCAAACGGCGGCTTGGTAGCTGACTTAACCGCAAGAATTGTATATATCGACGGTGAAAGAATTGATATGTCGCCAAAGGAATATGAGCTGTTTTTCTATATGCTGAAAAATAAAAACATTGCCCTTTCCCGTGACAAGCTTTTGTCTGACGTTTGGGGATATGATTTCTTCGGAGATGACAGAACTCTTGACACGCACATAAAGATTTTAAGAAAGAGCCTTGGAAAATACAGTGATTTTATCGTCACAATTCGCGGTATGGGCTACCGCTTCGAAGAAAAATAATCCGAAGAAAAATAATCCGAAGAAAAATAATCCGAAGAAAATATTTAAGAAAAAATGAAACAAAACAAAGAAAATAAAAAACGCTTTTCCATCAAATTTCATATTTTTACGGGCGTTGCATCCTTGTCTGTCGCTTTGATATTGGTTTTATGGATTTTTCACGGTATTTTTTTGAATGCGGCCTTTAAAATGGCAAAGGAATCAGATATAAGGCGTGCAGGAAATTTGCTTTCTGACAATATTGATGAAAGCGATATTTCTGCCTTAATTTCCCAAGTTTCTCGGGAATATGAGCTTTGTGCTATGTTTGTTAATGCAAAGACGGGCGAGCAGCTTTATAAGGCGCATATGTTAAATAACTGTATTCTGTGCGGACTTACCGACTCGGCTGCGCTTGTTAGCGGTTGGCACGCAGAAGCCGCGAAAAATGACGGAGAATGTACCATTATCCTTCCAAGAAATCAATTTAAAGACTTTGATACTGATAAGGATTTAGTAGAAAAAAACAGCAGTGAAAAATGCTTGATTTACACTAAGATTTTAACTAATGCCGCAGGGGACGAATATTTGCTTATTTTAAATGCAGATATTGCCCCAATACCCGCAACTGCCAATGCTGTGCGCATTGTTCTTGCCTTAGCAACGGTTGTTTTTTGCGCATTAACTATTTTTATTTCCTTGTTGCTTTCCAAGAATTTGTCTAAGCCTATTGAAAAAATTACCAAGACCGCCGCCGAGCTTCGTGCAGGCGACTACAAGGTAAGATTTGAGGATGAGGGTCCACAGGAAATCAGAGAGCTTGCAGACACTCTTAACGCTATGACAACTGAGCTTGACCGTGCAGACTCAATACAAAAGGAGCTTGTTGCCAATATTTCTCATGACCTTAGAACTCCGCTTACTATGATATCCGGCTATTCCGAATTTATGCGTGATTTTCCAAGCGAGGTTACACCGGAAAATATGCAGGTTATAATCGATGAGGCTTCAAGACTAAACTCATTGGTTAATGACCTTTTGCTCGTTTCCAAGCTTCAATCCGGTGCGCAAGCCATCGAAATGAAGAAAATATGCTTAACTAAGGTAATTTCCGATACTGTTAAAAGGTACGAAACGCTTTTATCCCACAAGGAATACAAGATTTCATTTATCCATGACGGCGATGTTTATGTGTCGGCTGACGAAACAAGGCTTTTGCAGGTTATATACAATCTTGTAAACAACGCAATCAACTACACAGGCGAGGACAAGACCGTTACAATACGTCAGGATGTTCTTGATGATATTGTAAGAATATCAATTATCGACACGGGTGAAGGCATAAGTGAAGAAAACCTTCCTCTTGTATGGGACAGATATTATAAAATTGACAAGGTACACAAGCGTGCGATTTTAGGTACAGGCTTGGGGCTTTCCATTGTTAAAAACATACTTATGCTCCACAATTCCCGCTTTGGAGTTTCAAGTGAGGTTTCGAAGGGCAGCACCTTCTGGTTTGAGCTGAAAGTAATTGACAAATAACTAAAAAACTGCGGATTAAACCGCAGTTTTTTGCTGTATGCAAAAATTCTTGTTGCAATTGCTTCTTTTATGTGTTATAATATTTTAGTAAATAAACTAAATGCTGACGTAGCACAGTGGTAGTGCAGCTGATTCGTAATCAGCAGGTCGTGAGTTCAAATCTCATCGTCAGCTCCATTTTTTTGCAATTTTTTCTTTACAGATTTTGGAAATGGGGGTGGAGTGTATGAATTTGTGTGATGTTAATGTTGTAAAGCGCATTATGTCAAAATACCAAACAGGCACTAAAAAGGCTTTTGGGCAAAACTTTTTAATTAACCGCCAAATTCCTATGAGCATTTCAGAGGAAAGCTACTCCTACCACCAAGAAAAGAATTTTGGTAAGGAAAGTGCAGTTATTGAAATCGGTCCCGGTATTGGTTGCTTAACTAACGAGCTTTGCGCTTGCTATGACAAGGTTGTAGCGGTTGAAATTGACAAAACGCTTATCCCCATTTTAAGCGAAACCTTGGCTGAGCATCAAAATGTCACAGTTGTGAACGAGGACTTTTTAAAGCTTGATTTAAGTGAATTTATTAGTGAGCATTTTGGAAATGCAACCGTTTCCGTTTGCGCTAATTTACCCTACTATATAACAACGCCGATTATAATGAAGCTTTTGGAGCAAGCACGCAAGTGCGACGGTAGCAGCCGCTTAACCTCAATAACCGTTATGGTACAAAAAGAAGTGGCGGACCGCTTGTGCGCTAATGAAAAAAGCGGTGACTACGGTGCTATTTCCGCATCTATTGCATATTACGGACGGGCAGTTAAGCTTTTTGACGTTGCCCCCGATAACTTTTTGCCTGCACCAAAGGTAACCTCTACCGTTATCAGAATTGAGCTTTATAATGAGCCAATTTACAAAACGCAAAGCGAAAAAATGCTATTTCGAGTTATAGAGGGCGCTTTTATGCAGCGCAGAAAAACTATGGTAAACTCATTGTCCGCCGCTTTTTCAAGCATTCCAAAAGCAAGGATAGGAAAGATTATTACCGAGCTTGGCTTTGACATTAATATAAGGGGAGAAAAGCTTTCTGTTGAAAATTTTTGTGCCCTTGCTGACAAATTCTATGAGGAGTTAAAATAATGCCATTTTTAGGAACTATTGTAAACTGCTTGACAGTTTTAGGCGGTTCTCTTTTGGGAATTTTACTCTCCCGTGTTTTCTCAAAATATCACCGCTTAGCCTCCGTTCCCGATGCGGCAATGAAAGCAATTTCCGTCTTTGTCATTTTTATCGGTGCAAAGGGTGCTATGTCCTCTGACAAAGAGCTTGTTATTTTGCTATCATTGGTAATCGGTACTGTTATAGGAACTATTATTAATATTGACAGCCTGCTTGAAAGGTTTGGCTCTTTTATGGAGCGGAAGTTTGTCAGGGCAAAACCGCAACTCACAGGCCATGAGGAGCTTGACGGACCAAGACAGCAAAAAAGTATATCAAAGGGCTTTATTTCCACCACCCTTACCTGTTGCGTTGGCGCACTTTCTATTATGGGTGCCCTTAACAGCGGGCTTGAAGGTGACCACAGGCTTTTATTCACAAAGGCGGTGCTTGATTTTATAACCGCAATTGTTTTTGCCTCTGCCTTTGGGGGCATTGGTGCTATGCTTTCCATTGTGCCTATATTTTTATATCAGGGCGCTATTGAGTTGGGCGCTATGGCTCTTAAAGACTTGCTTTACGCATCTATTAATGAAATTTCCGCAACCGGCTCAATTATTGTAATCGCCCTTGGTTTAAATATGGTGGGCGCCACTAAAATAAAAATTGCAAATATGCTCCCCGCCATTTTCTTACCTATTATATTTTGCTTGTTTATGTAACATAAAAACTCGACCACGGGGTCGAGTTTTTTGTTTTATTTATTTATTTCCCAAACATATTCTTTTTCTGACGGAATAAGATTGGTTTTAACCTGATTTGGTATAATTTCATCAATCTTACTATACATTACATTTTCGTAAATATAGTTCTCTCCCAAGGCTTCAACATATTCACTTGCCTTCTTTTTTGCTTGGCTCTGTGCTAAGTCTTCGTCCATCATATAATCCCTTGTATATTGGTCAATTAATTTTTGACGTTCAATAGCTATTTCCGTTTCTGTCGGTACAGCATCCGTACCAATCATATGGCGCAAAGCATAGAAAATCATTTCAGTTTTCATGTTTGCCTTGATATATTCGTCCCGTGTCATAGAATAGTTGGACTCTATATACTCATCCACCGTCATTCCATATTGCTCTATAAAGGGCTTTGCAACCTCTTCAAGCTGCTCGTTTGCCATTTCATATTCTTTTCTTGGATATTTTAAAGCTTGTGCGTTTTTATCAATAAAATCGTAAACCTTTTCACGAATATATTCTTTCATTAACGATTCTTCAAACTCATCAACCGTTTCAAAACCATTAAAATAGTTCTTTACAAATTCGTCATTATATGAAGGCGGAGTATAATAGGATTTTATCTTTACCTTGAACAAAACGCGCTTGCCTGCTAAGGAAGGCATAGCCTCATAATCATTTGGGAAGGTTGCGTAAATATCCTTTTCCTCGCCAAGAGTCATTCCAACAAGACCCTTTTCAAAATCATCAATGGCTAAATGAGAGCCAATGAAAAATGGGCTGTTAACGCTTGTGTCAAAGGTTTTATCCTTGCCGTTTTCCTTGACAATTTCACCGTTTTCATCAACAAAATAACCTGTATAGGAGGCGGTTAAAACGTCACCCTTTTCACAGATTTTATTTTTCACGGTCATATCAACGAAAAGCTTTTTATTACGGTAATTTTCGTCAAAGAATTTGTCATCAAGAGTAAGCAATTTAGAAACAGTAATGCCTATCTTTGCATTTAAAAGAGCATTTTCAAGCTGTGAGGAAATTTGGTAGTCACCGTTTGCGTTTGGTGTTGCAACGCTTTGCAGCCATATACCCTCTTGGCGAAGCTCTATAATTTCTTCTCCCTTTGCATCAACTACCGAATCAACAGGCATATAGAATTTCATATCAACCTGAATCTTATCGCCACGATTTACACTATATTCGGATGCATAATTTATAAGATAAGCGCTAATTGCTATCTTAATTTCGTCCTCATTAATGTCAAAGGTGTGCGATTTATAATCGGGAATACTAATATATGTTGACATATCGTAGTCGTATTTCACGGTGTTATCCTCCGTTTTTCCGTCATCGTCACTATCTGTTCCGTCAGCTTCGTCTTTGTCGCCTTTTTCGTCACTATCTATTTTGTCCTCGTCATCTTCACTTGCTTTGCCACACGATACGAAAAGCAAGCATAAGCCTAACATTAAAACGAGCATTAACAAAAATATCTTTTTCATATTAAACTCCTTTTAGCCTTTCAAGTAGCCTTTTAAAATTGTCGGGCAGCTCACATTCAAAGGTGACAATTTCCTTTGTGCGTGGATGGGGGAAGGAAAGGATTTTGGCATGGAGAATTTGACCGTTTAGCAAGGCTTTATTATTCTTTTCAAAAACGGTTTTTCCACCGCCATAAACCTCATCCCCTATTATCGGGTGTCCTATATAGCTCGTATGTACCCTTATTTGGTGGGTTCTGCCAGTTTCAAGTTGGAAACGGGCATAGGTAAATGACGGATATTCCTCGATTACCTCATAGTGTGTTATTGCCTCGCGCCCACCTATAACCACCGCCATTTTCTTTCTGTCAACGGGGTGGCGGGCAATTGGTGCATTAACCGTACCCTTGCTTTCCTTAAAGTGTCCTGTTACAATGGCATGGTACACCCTTTTTATACCGTGTTCTTTTAAAAGGGAGGACAAAAACACATGACTTTCGTCATTTTTCGCCACTACCAAAAGTCCGCTTGTGTCCTTATCTATCCTATGGACAATACCGGGACGGATAACACCGTTAATTCCCGAAAGCGAGCCTTTACAATGATATAAAAGTGCGTTTACAAGAGTTCCGCTTTCGTTTCCGGGTGCAGGATGCACAACCATGCCCGAGGGCTTGTTTATAACAATAATGTCCTCGTCCTCAAAAACGATGTCAAGAGGGATATTTTCAGCCTCTACGTTTAAAGTAACAGGCTCCTGCTCCTCTATCTCTATTTCGTCATTTTCTCGCAAGCGGTAATTCTTATTTTCCGCCTTACCGTTTACGGTAACATATCCGTTTTCGATTAAACCCTGTGCGTTTGAACGGGTAACCCCAATTTGTTCAGACACAAACACGTCTAACCGTTTTTTAATATCTTCACTGCTTATTATCATTTTTCTTCTTTTTCTCTTTTGTTTCCTTTATTATGTCAAGAACAAGGGCAAGCACAACTACACCCGCACCGACACAAACCAGGGCATCTGCAATATTAAATATCCAATTCCAAAAGGGGAAAAGGCAGAAGTCTATCATATCAATAACATAGCCGTAAAAAACTCTATCCACCATATTACCAAGTCCGCCGCTGACAATCATAGCAAGCCCAACCTTCAAAAGCATTCTTTCCTTACAAAAGCCAAAAAGGTAAATGCCAATGCCAATTATAGCAACGGTGGAAATAACCATAAACACCCAACGGTGGTTACTTAGCATGCCAAAGGCTGCACCGTAGTTGTGTATATAGGTTAAATTCAAAACGTGGGGTATTATTTTCACACTCTGCCCCAAATCCATCAAGCCGGCTACAAGAAGCTTTGTTAGTAAATCAAGCCCTATTCCGCCGACTACTATGGAAACAAGTATAATTAATGTTTTCTTCTTACTCATTTTTACTCCATTAGCCAAAAAGTACCCGTTCAAACGTGCCTAAAAAGTAATTAACGGTGCTTTTTGGTTAGCTAAATCTTATTGCCAAATAGCTGGTTGCGCCTGAAAGCACGTTTACAATCAAAATTACAACCAAAAAGGATAAATCAAGAGGGCATCTTCTTATCCAATCTATACGGAAAAGCATATCCCGTATGGGTCGCAAAATCGGTTCTGTTACAGTATAGGAAATCCTATATACCGTAAGATCACGGCAAGAGGGTATCCAAGAGCAAACAGCACGCACAAGCAAGCATATGTCAAATAAATAAAGTATCGTGTTCAGTAGGTAAAATATTATTCCCATTTTTATATATCGAAAAACTCGTCCTCATCATCATTTGTGTTTTCAAATGCTTCACCGCTAATATCAACATCATTAGGTGCTATACAGTAGGAGTTATCGGTTGCCTTCTTAATAGAAACTCTCATTGCGTATGCTGCGCCGCTTATAAAGTCAATCATTCTGCGATAAAGGGCATTTTCCACTCCTTCAAGGTTCAAAAGAACCGTTTTACCTGCACGCAAATGGTCAACTGCGGGTAAAAGCTGCTGCATTGTTTTCGGTCTGAATATTTTAAGCTCCAAGGATGAGCCCTCCAAGGTGGCATCCGCCTCTACATCAACTGTCCTTTCCTCTACTTGATATTCCTGCTCTTCCTCGTCATCATAATCGTCTAACGCGCTTTTTCTAAATCTTGAAAAAATTCCCATTTTTAATATTTCCTTTCACCAAATATTTTACTACCCACACGGACAAGGTTAGCCCCTGCCTCTATGGCATAAGTATAGCTTTCACTCATACCCATTGAGAGTATGGCATTTTCGTCATTTTTAAACAGCTTGTCGAAAATTTCCTTCGTTAAGCCAAAGTATTTTAAGTATTCCTCTCTGCTTTGGCATCTTGGCGCCATTGTCATAAGCCCACGCACCCTGATGTTTTCAAAGCACCTTGCTTTTTCATAAAAATCAACCACGTTCTCGGGGAAAATACCGCCCTTGTTTTCCTCCTTGCCGCTGTTGACCTCCAAAAGCACGTCCATCACCTTGCCGATTTTGCCTGCTCTTTTGTCAATTTCCTGCAAAAGAGAAAGCTTATCCACCGAGTGTATCAAAGTTACCTTATCAACAATATATTTTACCTTGTTAGATTGTAAGGTGCCAATAAAATGGACTTCTACGTTTTTGTCGTAGCCTTCATATTTTTCAAGAAGCTCATTTACCTTGTTTTCACCAATTAAACTCGCCCCTTGGGATACGAGGTAATTTATATCCTCGCAATTTTGCATTTTTGTGGCTATTAGCAGCTTAACCCTGCCGTCCTTGTTAAGCGCCCTGATATTTTCAAGCACAGCATTGTAGTTTTTCCTTAAAAGCTCTTTATCCATTGAAATCCCCCAAAATCTCCATTGCTCTTTGTAGCGGATTTTCCTTATCTACATATATTTTGTGATAGTCCTTTTTCTTGTTAAACCAAGTAAGCTGCCTTTTTGCATAATGGCGTGTGGCAGACTTTAACTCCATAACGCCCACATCAACCGTGCTTTGTCCTGTAACAGCAGGCAAAAGCTCCTTGTAGCCAATAGCACCGGCAGATGTATATTTTGAGTCTAAAAGCCCTGCCTCGTATAGCCCGCGCACCTCAAACATCAATCCCTCTGCCATCATTATATCAACCCTTTTGTCAATGCGGCGATACATTTCCTCCCTGTCCTCACAGGAAAGGAACAGTACGGTTGCATCATACGGCGGCTTTACTTCCCTTGAACGTCGATCCCATTCGCTTTTAGTAACTCCTGTGCATTTATATATTTCAAGGGCTCGAATAACTCTTTTTAAGTTATTATGGTGAGTTGCCAAGGCACTTTCAGGGTCGATTTCAGAAAGCATTTTATGTACGCTTTCATTCCCGTTTTCCTTTGCGTAATTTTCAAGATATCGCCTGTATTCCTCATCCTTTGCAGTTTCGCAAAAGGACGGAATTTCAATTACACTGTCAAGATATAGCCCCGTGCCACCGCAAAAAATAGGTGTTTTCCCTCTCTTTTCAATATCTGCAATGGCTTTTTTGGCTAAAACTGCATAATCAGCGCAGGAAAAGCTTTCATTCGGCATTTTTATGTTGATTAAGTGATGCTTAACCTGTGCCATTTCTTCCCTCGTGGGCTTGGCAGTGCCAATATCCATTCCCTTATACACCTGCATAGAATCACAGGAAATTATCTCCCCGTTATATTTTCTTGCAAGCTCAATTGCCAATGCGGTCTTACCAACCGCCGTTGGCCCAACTATTGCTATTATTTTCATTTTATCTCCAAAACATTTTAACTATTCATAACTGCAAAGCAGTTTTTAAAGTGCCTTGCTCTTTATGTGGTCAAGGAGCAACGCAGTATAACGGTGAATTATTCGATGAGCATAGCATCTATATTACATTTTCCAACTCATCGAAAGAATTCGCTGTTAGACAAGGCGCACCGCAGATTGCGGGCGATAACGTACTTAGCGTACGTTGAGGTCGCAACCGAGGAGCAACGCAGTATAACGGTGAATTATTCGATGAGTGAAAAGAGAAAAGTGAAGAGTGAAAAGAAATGGTTGCTTTTTGCCAAAGCAAAAAGCTTCATTTTCTCTTATCTATTCTCTCTTATCTCTTATCTGCTGATAGTATAAATCTTTTATACTATCAGCATAGCGTCGCCGAAGGAGAAGAACCTATACTTCTCACTTACTGCTGTTTCGTAGGCTTCCATTATCCTGTCCTTGCCTGCCAAGGCGGACACTAACATTAAAAGCGTGCTTTCAGGCAGGTGGAAGTTTGTTATTAGGCTATCTACCGCCTTGAATTTGTAGCCCGGGTAAATAAAAATTCCTGTTTCCGTACTCGCTGCCTTTATGCTTCCATTTTCGTCAGCTACACTTTCCAAAACTCTGCACGAGGTGGTTCCAACTGCGATAATTCTACCGCCTGCTGCTTTTCTTTCGTTTATTATTCTCGCACTTTCCTCACTGACAAAGATATACTCTGCGTGCATTATATGGTCAGTTATTTTTTCTGCCTTTACAGGACGGAAGGTGCCTAAGCCAACGTGGAGCATAACAGGGACAATTTTTATCCCCTTTGCTTCAATCTTATTCAATAGCTCCTTGGTAAAATGTAATCCTGCGGTTGGTGCCGCGCTTGACCCATTTTCCCTTGCGTAAACCGTTTGGTACCTTTCCTTATCCTCTAATTTTTCCGTTATATAAGGTGGCAGGGGCATTGAGCCTATTATGTTTAAAACCTCAAATATGTTTGTGTATTTGCTTTCGTCATAGCTGAATTCAACTATACGGTTGCCGTCCTCAACCACCTCTTTCACAGTTGCCTCTAATATGTCACCGTAGCGAATTTTACCGCCGATTTTTATTTTTTTGGCAGGACGAAGCAAAACCTCCCACTCATTTTGTGCCCTTTGCTTTAACAAAAGCGTTTCTATTTTTGAAGGTGCAGACACAAAGTCCTCACCCGACCGCACCTTTTCACCCCATATCCTTGCGGGGATAACACGGGAATCATTGATTACCAAGGTGTCATTAGGATTTAGATAATCAATTATGTCGTAAAAATGCTTATGTTCCAGTCCCCCATCTCTTTTAAGCACTAACAAGCGGGAATGGTCACGGGGTTCAATTGGTGTTTGGGCAATTTGCTCCTTTGGTAAATTATAATAAAAGTCCCTTGTGGACAGCTCAGTTTTCGGTAGCTCGTTTTTAATCATTATCCCTACAATTCCTTTAAGCATATTATATAATACATCTCTATCATATTATTTTATAATATTTTATAGCTTTTTTCAAGTACTTTTACAATTTTGGAGGGAAATTAGAAGTGAGTAAGAAAAGGAATTTATTTTTCGGCAGCGGCACCGCTATCATCACCCCATTTTCAGAGGGATATGTTGACTATTTAGCATTCGGTGAGCTGATAGAATTTCAAATATCAAACGGCACGGATGCCATAATCATTTTAGGCACAACGGGAGAGGCTTCCACCATTTACGAAAATGAAAGAAGCGAAATAATAAATTTTGCCAAGCGGAAAATTAAGGGCCGCGTTCCCCTTATCGTCGGTACAGGGTCAAATGCCACCTCTGTTGCCGTACGATACACAAAAAATGCAGAAATGTGCGGTGCTGACGGATGCTTAGTTGTTTCCCCTTATTACAACAAGGCAACGGAAAAAGGTATAATTGAGCATTACAGGGAAATCGCCAAAAGCGTAAAAATACCCATTATTATGTACAATGTACCGTCACGCACGGGGCTGTCTATACCGATTTCAGCCTACACGGCACTAAAAGATATTGACAACATAGTGGGAATTAAGGAGGCAAGCGGAAATTTAGGCTACTTAACGGAGCTTATGGAAAAGCACAGGGACGATTTTGACATATATACAGGATGTGATGAGCTTATTTTGCCAACACTTGCCTTAGGCGGACGTGGAGTTATTTCCGTTATCAGCAACATAGTACCCTCATACACCCACGAGCTTTGTTGGGAGTATGAGCATGGCAACATACAAAAAGCAAGAGAGCTTCAACTTTATCTTAACCCCCTTATTAAAGAAATGTTTTGTGAAATAAACCCAATTCCGATAAAGACCGCCCTTTGCAAAATGGGAATGTGTAAAAACGAATTTCGCTTGCCCCTGTGTCGCTCAACAAGGGAAAAGCAAATTGAAAAGCTGCTTAAAAATTACCGTTTGATTTAAAAAATGCCTTCCGCTTAAAGTGAATTGATTAAGCTCACTTCACAGCAGGAAGGCGTTTTTTATTTATACTGTTCAAGCTCGTCTAAAAAGGCTTGATAGGACATATCGCTTGGAAGGTTAAAATCTCCCCTTGGGCTAAGTGAAACAGAGCCAACCTTAATTCCCTCGGGTGAGGCGGAACGCTTAAACTGTTGAGTTATAAAACGCTTGATAAACACAACTAACCATTTATAAATTGTGTCCTCGTCAAACCTGTTTACAAAGGCTTCCTTTGCAAGAGCATATATTTTTGACAGCTTATAGCCTCTGCCTACAAAATTATAAAGAAAATAATCGTGCAGGTCATAAGGACCCACCAAGTCCTCTGTTTTTTGCTCTATGTCCCCCTTTTCATTAGCAGGCAAAAGCTCGGGAGAAACGGGAGTGTCCAGAATATCAAAAAGGATTTTAGCCACACTCTCTCGGGTATTTTTAGCATAATAGTTAACCAAGCACCTTACCAAGGTTTTAGGAATATCACTGTTTACATTGTACATTGCCATGTGGTCGCCATTATAGGTTGCCCAGCCAAGCGCCACCTCACTCAAATCCCCTGTACCGACTACAATTCCGTTTGTATCGTTTGCAATATCCATCAATATTTGCGTTCTTTCCCTCGCCTGAGCATTTTCATATGTTACGTTACGGATACCTTCATCGTGCCCAATATCACGCAAATGTATTCTTGTAGCCTCCAAAATGTCAATTTCCTTTAAGGTCACACCAAGCTCATTACATAATTCCATTGCGTTACTTTTTGTCCTTTTTGTTGTGCCAAAGCATGGCATAGTAATTGCAACAATGCTTTTCCTATCCCAGCCCAGCAAATCGCAGGCTTTAACCATAACTATTAATGCAAGGGTGGAGTCAAGCCCGCCTGATATACCAACGACCATTGTCTTTGAATAGGTTGACACAAGCCTTCTTGCCAAGGCGTGTGATTGGATATCTAAGATAAGAGCACAGCGCTTGTCCATTTTCAAAGAGTCATTAAGGATAAATGGCGTTTGGGAGTTGCCTACGGATTTTTCATACCTCTGTGGCTCACTTTTAGATGCTGAATCAACATCAATTTCGCACACTGGGTCGCTTATTTCCTTATCAAACGCCTTTTCCTCAGCAAGTACAATTCCGTTTTGACAGACTATCTTGTGGGGGGCAAAAAGTCCGTCTGTTGTGCTTTCGGTTTCTCCACTATTGCACATTACAAGAGTACAGTTGTTCTCATAGCTTATTGTCTTGCATACGTTACGCCTGTCATCCTCCATTGTAACCGTAACGATTTCCGCTGTGGGATTCAATAAAATTCTTCCGCCCTTTTCTACAATTTCCCTTGCGTTTTCACGGGCAGAGCCGATTATAATGCCAAATTTGGTGTCTAAAATATCAAAAATCGCTTTTGTGCCAAATACCGTACCGCCAAATTCTTCTATTATTTCAAATTCGTCACTTGGCTCATAAAACACCCTATTTTCACCAAAGGGAGATTTTTTAGGTAGCTTGCTTTTTGGCACAATGCCCTTTATAATTCCCTTTTCAATAACGAAGGCGCAGTTATATAGCTTACCGCCAACACGGGCAACGGAGCCGATTACTGCGCAAACGCCCGTCCTTGCTGTTTCGTTAGCTATCCTTACTATTTCCCTTTCGCACGCTTCTACTATAACATCAGAGGAAAGCATGTCCCTTAAAGTATAACCGCACAGGCAAAGCTCCGGGAAAAGAAGCAAATCAACCTCTTTTTCCTTTGCCCCGTTTATTTCTTGAATTATAAGCTGCGCATTATAGCTAATGTCCCCTAATTTAATTTTCGGTGATGAGCATTTGATTTTCAAATTGCCTTTACTCATTTTTTATCTCCTTAAATTTTCAAAAACACTTGAAATTGTTGGTCTTTTATTATATTATATAGTCATAAGCAAAAAAATTCAAGGTTAAAGGAGAAATTTTTGTGAATATAAGTGATAGACATCTAACCATGCTCTGTGATTTTTACGAGCTTACAATGGCGCGCGGCTATTTTCATTCGGAAATAAAGGACCAAATCGCCTACTTTGACGTGTTTTTCAGGAAGGTGCCTGACGGCGGCGGATACGCTATTGCCGCAGGTCTTGAACAGATCATCGAATATATTAAATCTATCAAATTTGAGAAGGACGATATTGAATATTTACGTTCCAAAAAGATTTTTGACGAGGATTTTTTAGGCTACCTTGAAGCATTTCGCTTTACGGGCGATATATGGGCTGTGCCCGAGGGTACGGTTATTTTTCCAAATGAGCCTATTTTAACCGTGCGTGCCCCTGCTATGCAAGCTCAGTTTATTGAAACCTTTATTCTTCTAATATTTAACCACCAATGCTTGGTTGCCACAAAGGCTTCAAGAATTGTACGCGCTGCGCAGGGTCGTCCCGTTTCCGAATTCGGTTCACGCAGGGCGCACGGACCCGATGCGGCGCTTTACGGTGCGCGCGCTGCTTATATCGGCGGTTGCAGCTCAACTGCCTGTGTCTTGTCCGATATTATGTTTGGCGTACCGGCAGGCGGCACTATGGCGCACTCCTGGGTGCAAATGTTTGATACCGAATACGATGCCTTTAAAGCGTACTGTCAGCTCTACCCAAAGAATCCAACGCTTTTGGTTGACACATATAATGTACTGCAAAGCGGTATTCCAAATGCAATTAAGGTGTTTAAAGAGGTTTTGACAGAGGAGGAGCAACAGAATTGTGCTGTCCGCCTCGACTCAGGCGACATTACTTATTTGACTAAGAAAATAAGGAAAATGCTTGATAATGCAGGGTTGCAAAGATGTCGAATTACCGTTTCCAACTCGCTGGACGAATACATCATCCGTGATATTTTGACACAGGGTGCTTGTGTTGATGCTTTTGGCGTTGGTGAACGAATGATAACCTCCAAAAGCGAGCCTGTTTTCGGCTGCGTTTATAAATTGAGTGCAGTGGAATCAAGTGATGGCAAGATTATTCCAAAAATCAAAATCAGTGAAAACATTATAAAAATCACCAACCCTGACTTTAAAAAGCTTTACCGCTTCTATTCTAAGGACACGGGAAAGGCTGAGGCTGATTTGCTTACCGTATATGACGAGGTTATTGACCCAAGCGAGCCATATGAGCTTTTTGACCCGGCCCACGTTTGGAAAAGGAAGGTTATGGAAAATTACGAGCTTCGTGAAATGCTTGTTCCTATTTTCCAAAACGGTGAATGTGTTTATACCTCCCCCACGGTTTCTGAGATTCGCGAAAACTGTAAGCGTGAGCTTGCTTCAATGTGGGACGAGGTTTTAAGATTTGAAAATCCGCACAACTACTACGTTGACCTTAGCCAAAGGCTTTGGGATGAGAAGCACAACCTACTCAAAAAAAGAAATAAATAATAAAGTCCGCTTTTTTGCGGCATAGAATGGAAAAAGCTTTGAAAAATTTAAAAATACTCGCCCTTGGTGACATTGTGGGTCCGCGAAGCGTGGAATATTTAAGAAAAAGGCTGTGGCAATTTCGCAGAGAAAACAACATTGATTTCGTTGTGGCAAACGGTGAAAATGCAAGCGAGCCAAACGGAATTGATAAGCAGACTTCACAAGTCCTGTTTGATTCCGGTGTTGACGTGATAACCACAGGCAACCACATTTGGCGCAAGGCAACGGTTTTTACCTATCTTGACGATAAAAAAGAAATTCTTCGTCCGTTAAACTACCCCACCGCAAACCCGGGGCACGGTGACACAGTGACGGATATTCACGGATACAGATGCTTAGTTATGAACGCACTTGGTCAAGCCTATATGGACACACCCTGCGACCCCTTTGAGGCGATACAAAAATGCCTTGACAGAAATGCAGGAAAATACGACCTTGCTATTTTGGATATACACGCAGAGGCAACGGGCGAAAAAAAGGCTATTGCATATAATTTTGCCGACCAAGTGTCGATTATTTTCGGCACGCATACCCACGTGCAGACCAATGATGCCCAAATTTTAGAGGGGCGGTGCGGTTACATAACCGACCTTGGTATGTGCGGTGACAACGATAGCATTTTAGGGGTGAAAAAAGAGGCGGTTATTCACAAAATGAAAACGAAAATGATGGCTAAGTTCGATTTTGCAGACGGTGGCGAAATCGAGTGTAACGGAGCTATCTTTGAAATTAGCACAAGCGATTGGCTATGCAAATCATGTCATAGCGTAAAATTCTGAGAGAATAATTTTTAAAGGAGAAAAATATGATTACAAGTGAACTTTTAAGTTACGTTAAGGCAGGCAAGCTTAACAAAAAATTAGCCGACATTTACGGTGAAGAAAACGTAGCCGAGCAGATAGAAAGATATTGTGAGGCAATTGGTGACTTTTTATCTCTTTACGGAGAAAGAGAAATTTCTCTTTTCTCAGTTCCCGGCAGAAGCGAAATTTCAGGCAACCATACCGACCATAACCACGGCAAGGTTTTAGCAGGCTCTATCAACCTTGATATCATTGCAGTTGCAACAAAGACAGATGACGGTGTAATTACCATAAAGAGTAAGGGCTTCCCCGAGGATGTAATTGACACAAATTCATACACCTCCCCTTGCGAAAATGACTATTTTAAGTCCGGTGCGCTTATTGCAGGTATGGCAAACGCCTTTACAAATGCAGGCTATAACAAGGGCGGTTACATAGCATATACAACCTCTAATGTGTTTAAGGGCTCAGGTCTTTCCTCCTCTGCTGCATTTGAGGTTATGGTTGGTAATATTCTCAACTATTTCTATAACAAGGGAAAGGTTGAAAACACCGAAATTGCCAAAATGGCACAGTATGCAGAAAACGTGTTCTTCGGTAAGCCTTGCGGACTTATGGACCAAATGGCTTGTGCGGTAGGCGGCTTTGTTTACATTGACTTTGAGGACACAAAGAACCCAATTATCGAAAAAATCCCCTTTGACCTTAGTGCCAAGGGATATGCCCTTTGTATTGTAAATACCGGCGGCAACCACGCAGACTTGAACGAGGATTATGCTTCCGTCCCTGCGGAAATGAAAAGCGTTGCTAAGCTTTTTGGCGCAGAATATTTAAGACAAATTCCAAAATCCCGCGTGCTTGATAACATCAAAGCGTTAAGAGAGGCTGTTGGTGACAGAGCTGTTTTGCGCGCTATCCACTTCTTTAACGAAAACGATAGAGTTACAAGACAGGCGCGCGCCTTGAAGAAGGAAAACCTTACACACTTTTTCAGACACACAAAGGCATCCGGCCGTTCAAGCTTTATGTACTTACAAAATGTATTCACAACTAAAAATGTACAGGAGCAGGGTCTTTCCTTAGCCCTTGCTATTACTGATGCCGTTATGGACGGTAAGGGTGGTGCCTTCCGTGTTCACGGCGGTGGCTTTGCAGGTACAATACAAGCCTTCGTTCCCTTTAAGCTTGTTGAGACATACAAGTCAACTATTGAAAAGGCGTTCGGTGACGGTGCTTGCCACGTATTAAGAATTCGTCCATATGGCGCTATCAAGGTGCTTTAATGTTAAGTGTTTACACGCTTTTTTCAGGCTCAGGCGGAAACTGTGTTTACGTTAAGGACAATAGCACCGAAATTTTAATTGACGCAGGAAGGTCCTGTGGAGCAATTGAAAAGGCACTTTCCAATTTTGGCTCTTCTCTGCGAAAAATCAAGGCTATTTTCATAACTCACGAGCATAGTGACCACACCGGCGGGCTTGAAGTTATTTCAAAGAAATACCAAATTCCTGTTTATTTTACAGCACCGTCTTATGATAACTACGTGCGTGCGGGCTCTTTTTTACAAAGATTTGCTCACCGTATGGACGTAGAATACGTTCAAGCGGTGGAGTCCTTGACCGTTTCTTCCTTTCCCGTACCGCACGACAGTGCGCAAAATGTAGGCTTCGTAATTTCTTCTCCCGATGATACCTTTGGAATTGCTACGGACATTGGGCATTTAACCGATACAATTGCAAATAGTCTTTGCCTTTGCAAAAGGATTATCGTTGAAGCAAATCACGATGTTGAAATGGTTAAAAGCGGACCGTATCCCCAACATCTAAAAGCGAGGATACTTTCCAAAAACGGACACCTTTCCAACGAAAAATGCGCAGAATTTTGCGCTTACCTTTGCGACCACGGAGTTGAAGAAATAACCTTAGCTCACCTAAGCCGTGAAAATAATTTGCCCAAATTAGCATACGAAACCGTTAAACAGCAATTATGCGCCTGCGGCTTCGAGCGCGTTCCCTTAAAGATTGCTTTTGCTGATATTGCCGTTTGCGCAACCGATGGCAAAAGCTATCCATTCAAAAAACAAGAGGCTATACAATGACAAGTTTTCAATCTAAGCTTATTTCCGTTGCTAACCAAAACGAACCGACAAAAAATTTAATAGATGAAAAAAGCGCTTTTTTGTTTGACAAGCTGTGCTCACATATGCTTGAAGTGAACAAAAGCCTTAACCTGACAGCGATAAGGGACGAGGACGGAGTTATTTTAAAGCACATTGTAGATTCAAGTGCTTGTGTACCTTATATACCCTTTGGCGCTTCCGTTTGTGACATTGGCTGCGGCGGCGGCTTTCCTACCCTTGTAATTGGCGTTTTACGGCAGGACGTGTCTGTTTTAGGCGTTGACAGTGTTACTAAAAAGGTTAACTACGTTAGCCAAACATCTTCCCTTTTGGGACTTGAAAATGTAATCGTTTCCAATGCCCGCGCTGAGGAAATGGGGCAAAGCAAGGAGTTGCGTGAAAGCTTTGATATTGTAACCGCCCGTGCTGTTGGCAGGTTGAATTTGATTTGTGAGCTTTGCTTGCCTCTTATTAAGACAGGCGGTAGGTTTTTGGCTATGAAATCTATTACCACCGGTGAGGAATTAGAGGAAGCGAAAAACGCCATTGAGATTTTGGGTGGCGAGGTGGAAAATGTTAAGGAATATTCCTTAACTGACGGAAAAGAAACCGTAGAAAGAACTATCATAGTTATTAAAAAGGTTAAGAACACTCCCAAATTGTACCCAAGAAACAACTCGCAAATTGCTAAAAAACCTTTGTGATATACTAAAAACAGGCGTACCAATTTCATTTTTCGCCTGTTTTTCTTTTATTTGGCAAATAAATTGGGCAAAATTAACAACTTATTCATATTTTTGTGGTAAAATTAACTATATTTTATCGCTTTAAAGCATTAAAGTGAAACGATTTTTATTTAACGAAAGGAGCCAAGCATGGCAACAGTAAAAAAAGAATTAACTAAATTGACTCCTCAGCTTATGTCCTACGTAGAAAAGTGCTCTATGAACACAACAATCGACCCTGAATTATATACCAAATACAATGTAAAAAGAGGCTTGCGTGACGTTGACGGTAAGGGTGTTGTTGCGGGTCTTACGGAAATTTCAGAAATTAACGCATTTTTAAATTGCGGTGAAAGTAAAATTCCTTGCGAGGGTGAGCTTTATTACCGCGGTGTAAACATACAAGAGCTTGTTAACGGCTTTTTGGCTGACGACCGCTTTGGCTTTGAGGAAACTATTTATCTTTTGCTTTTTGGCTCATTACCAACAAAAACGGAGCTTCAAGATTTCGACAGCCTTTTGAAAAAGTACAGAAGCCTACCTAAAAACTTTGTTCGTGACGTCCTTATGAAGGCAAGCGGAAAGGATATGATGAACATTTTAGCAAGAAGCGTATTAACTCTTTACGCTTATGACGATAAGGCAGACGACACATCTATCCCTAATGTTTTGCGTCAATCCTTACAGCTTATCTCAGAGCTTCCCTTGCTTGCGGTTTATGCTTATAAGAGCTTTGAATACTATGGCAAAAAGAAAAGCCTTATTATACACCATCCTAAAAACGATTTGTCTATTGCGGAAAACATACTGTATATGCTAAGGGATGACGGAAAATTCACCCCTCTGGAAGCAAAAATTCTTGACCTTGCCCTTGTTTTACACGCTGAGCACGGCGGCGGTAACAACTCCACCTTTACAACCCACGTTGTTACCTCATCGGGAACTGACACGTATTCTGTAATTGCTGCCTCCTTAGGCTCGCTTAAAGGTCCTCGCCACGGCGGTGCAAATGCCAAGGTAGTGGAAATGATAGATAATATCAAGAAAAATGTCAGGGATTATACAGACGAGGAAGAAATCAAATCATATCTTACTAAAATTTTAAACAAAGAGGCGTTTGACGGTAAGGGGCTTATATACGGTATGGGCCACGCTGTTTACTCTCTTTCTGACCCTCGTGCCACAGTTTTTCGCAGCTTTGTGGAAAAGCTTTCCAAGGAAAAGGGACGCACTAAGGACTATCTACTCTGTGCTAACATAGAAAAATTAGCGCCTGAGCTAATTGCCAATCAAAGAAAAATTTATAAGGGCGTTAGCGCAAATATTGACTTTTACAGCGGCTTTATTTACAATATGCTTGGGCTTCCGAGAGAGCTTTTCACTCCGATTTTTGCAATTTCTCGTATTGCCGGTTGGAGTGCGCACAGAATGGAAGAATTATTGCTTAACGGAAAAATTATCCGTCCTGCATATCAAAATATTTCCCCAAGAGCACCGTACGTGCCAATCGAAGAACGGTGAACACTCCCTCCACCGCGCCGCCTGTCTTTCGAATAATTTTGTTATTCCTTGCGGTCCCCCTCCCTCAACGAAGGAGGCTGAGTGTCCTGCATATCAAAATATTTCCCCAAGAGCACCGTACGTGCCAATCGAGGAAAGATAACATTAATTTAAACAAAATCACCACAAAAGCGTGTGGTGATTTTGTGTTTTTCGGTTTTTTTCACAAAAAGTCTTGATTATTTATATAATATGTGTTACAATTTATTTGTGAAAATTTCTTTTTCGGGAGATTATTATGAAACTACGCAAAATTTTAATTATCTGTGCCATCATGGTTGCTTTAACAGCCTTTTTGGCAATTTACGCAAATGCAGAAGCGGTTGAGGTTTTAATGGGAACCGATTATTTTGCAAGTCTTACCGTTACCGAGGACAATGAAAGATATAATGAAAGACCTGACATCCTTGAAACCTTGTTTGACGGTGACCCATATGATGAAGGTATTTACGACACAGCTCATGGCTGGTGGGGCGGCATTGATGACTGTATTACCATTGAATTTAAGGAGCCAACCCTTATCACCAATATGGTTATGCACCTTGTTGGTAACTGGACACTTGCTTTGGTTGAATTCCTTGATGTAAACGGAAACGTTATTTACTTCAATGACGACAACCATGCAAACTCCGCTTGGTCATCTGAGCCTATGACATTCTTCTTCGCAGAGGACGAAAGCCAATACCTTGAAGTCAGCAAAATCAAAATCACTGTAAAAGAGCTTAAATGGAACGGTTATCAAAGAACCTATAAGATAAGCGAGATTGAAATTCGCGGTATGCACGAGCATATATATAATACATATGACTCCTTGGTAACACCGCCAACCTGCGCTCTTGAAGGTCAATCAAAGTACCTTTGCTCCTGCGGTGATGCTGCTCTTTTCCCTGTTGAGCCGACAGGCAACCACATAGAAAGACCTATGGTTGTTTACAGAAACGGCTTTACAAACCCGGGCTACAAGGCTACTGTTTGCATTAACTGCGACACAAGAGATTCAAATATTACTGACGAAATCGGTCCTTTATTCTCAACGCTTGGTTACTCCGTGCGTGAGGACGGTAAGTCCGGTATTCAGCTCGGCTTCTCACCTATCTATGAAAACATTGAGCTGTTTAACTCCTTAACTGAATCAGGCATTCCTTTGCAGTTCGGTACAATTTCCGGCTCACGTGAGGTGCTTAAAGAGGGTAACCCAATGCAGCTTGACGGCTTAGGCGTAGCGGCTGTTTGCGATGGCATTATTGCAAAGGACTATACAAGCTTAGGCTTTGACACTATTTCTTGCAAGATTTCTGGTTTTAGCAGTGACTTTAATAACACAGAGCTTTTCTTGTCAGCTTATGTGTATGACGGCTATCACATTTATTACTTAGCCGCTGACACAACCGCTAACATTACAACAGTTACTTATAATGGCTTGTTGGGTATTGTGCCTGAGCCTGATGCATCTGTTGATGTTCAAGGCTAATTAAACTGAATATTTTGAAGGAGTTGAAATGTCAGCTCCTTCTTTTTATGTGCTTTTTGCCCAATTTTTTCTATATTAAACAGCTTTTTTTGGTTAGTTTTTTGTTTATTTTACACGAAGTTGAGCTTTTGTCAAATTTCCAAAAGGTAAACACCTTGATATTTTATATATTATATGATAAAATTTATTTGTAAAGCTGTCTTGTATAGACGCAATTCTTTTAAAGGAGAAATACAATGAAGAAGTTACTAATTTTGTTAGTTGCACTAACAACCTTATTCTGCCTTTCCTTAACGGTTAGTGCAGTATGCTCTGAGGACGTTGACTTAGGCACCTTCGACATGGTTGAAAAATCATACGGTGACAGTGAAGTCAAGGACCCAAGCGGTGTTTTGATAGGCGGTTACAACCCCGGTGGTAATAACAGCTTTTCCGCTATTTTCGATAACAAAACAGATAATGTAGGCTGGGCAGGCGGTCCTGCTCCAAGAGTTTGGAATGAAAATTTCAATATTACGTTTTTCTATGCTGACTCTTATCTTGTTGAAGAATTGACAGTTTACTACGTAATGCGCGGTGCAAACTACGGTTATACAGTTGAATTGAGCAATGACGGTGGTAACACTTGGACAGAGGTTGGCAGATTTACAACTCCTGAGGACTTCAACGTTCCCGCCGAGGAAATCTCATCCAAGGATGTTTCCTGCACTGTTTTTTCTGTTGCAAACGGTGAAGGTATGATGGCTAACGCTATCCGCCTTAAATGGTTAAACGGATACGCAGCATTTAACGTAACATTTACCGAGCTTGACATTAAAGCAAAGAGAATTCTTGACTGTGACTGGGATGACGGTGTTGTTACAACAGAAGCAACCTGTGGAAAAGACGGCGTTTTAACCTTCACTTGCAGTAAGTGTAAAGGTACAAGAGAGGAAGCTATCCCTGCAACAGGCGAGCATGATTGGGGTGACGGTGTTGTTACAGTAGAGCCGACACAGGATACAAGCGGTACAAAACTATATACCTGCTCAGTATGTGCTCAAACAAAAGAAGAATTTTTACACGCAACAGGACATAATTGGGACAGCGGCTTGATTATAGCTCCTACCTGTACAGAAAAGGGTTACACAAGATTTACCTGTACAGATGAAGGCTGTGGAAAGACATACAATGCTTACTATGTTGACGAAATCGGTCACTCATACGATGACGGTGTTGAAACAAAGCATCCAACCTTAAAGGCTGAGGGTGAATTAACATACTCATGCGTACGCGAAGGATGTGATGAATCTTATACAGAAGTTTTGCCTATGGCCACAATCGGCGACAGCTCTTTCGTTATCGGTCTTGATAACATTATTTCCTTTGAGGAATATATCAGTAGCGATATACCACACGAAAAGCGCAACTACTTAAATCTTTTCGACGGTATTAAGGTGAATGCAAGCAACTCACAATCTACTCCCGGCGGTTGGTTCGCTCCTGCAAAGAGTACACTTACAATTGTTTTTGACGAAGAATACTATATTATAAATATCGACTTCTACGTTTGGTCTAACTGGAATGGCGCTACAATTGAATTTTTTGACTCTGAGGGTAATGTAGCTTACACATTCTCTAACGGCGGTATCCAAATGACAAACGGTTTGCCTATCACAATTGCTGACTGCGCGGGCAAGCTTGTTAAATCAATGAAGATTACAATTAACTCAGCAAAGGGTGCTGAGGGCGTTGGTAACTGTCTTGACTTCCAAGAGTTTATAATTACAGCTCACAAGCACTTAGCTGAGGGCGAAACAGAAAGATATGATGAAATATCTGACTGTATAGAAGGCGGAAGCTATAAGAAATACTGCTACGTTTGTGAAAAAGAGGTTATGGTTGAAACTAAACCAACAGGCGAGCATAGCTTCATAGACACAATTGAATATGAAAACGGATTTGACAAGGTTGGTAAGGTAAATCATTCTTGTGAAAACTGCTCCAAGATTGACAGCTCACGTACTCCAAGCATATTCTATTCCTACGGTTATTCCGTTCGTGAATTTGGCGAGGCTTGCGTATCCCACAAGGTTGAGGTTAATCTTGAAGCATTGGAAGAATACAACACATACGCTACATCTCCTCTTACCTTTGGTATGGTAGCAGCATCCACACTAAACTTCGAAGCTGCTCCTTTGGAAATTAAGGACGGCGCAGTTACAAAGACAAGTGACAAGGTTGTTGTAAAGGACTTCTCCAACTCCGGTTACACTTGCTTTGAATATACAATTTCAAACATCCCTGAATTTGCATACGATACTGACGTAGTTCTTTCCCCATTTGTATATGACGGCAAGTCACTCTCCTACATTAATATAAATAGCGATTCAGGCGCTGCTTACGAAACAGTTTCCTATAACGGTTTAACAAAATAATAAGAAAATAAGAAATGGCGGTTTTACATACCGCCATTTTTACTTATCAAACGCGATTTGCTCGATTAATTAAAAAAAGAAAAAAATTTTAAATTTGCTATTGACAAACGAACATTTATATGATAAAATATCACCGTTGCAAGAAAATATGCTGGCGTGGCTCAATGGCAGAGCAGCTGATTTGTAATCAGCAGGTTGATGGTTCGACTCCGTTCGCCAGCTCCAATCTTGCAACATTTGGGGGATTTCCCGAGCGGCCAAAGGGGGCAGACTGTAAATCTGTTGTCACTGACTTCGGTGGTCCGAATCCACCATCCCCCACCAGAAAAAAGCACACATTTGTCTACCAAGACAATGTGTGCTTTTTTCAACGAAATTCGCTTTCGGCGAGTGAAATATGGCTTTGCCATGTGAAATAGCTTCGCTGTGAAATATTTGCTACGCAAATGTGATGGGCGAATTTCATTTCACATCGACCAAAGGGAGATATTTCACAATTCACGAGGTGAATTATTTCACATTCGGCAACGCCGAATATTTCACTAGAAAAACACCGCAACTTGTTGCGGATGATATGCAAGGCTACGCCTTGATTTTTGTCTGAAAGTGTGATACAATGACAAAAAAAGGAGGGATAATATGAAATTCAAAGGAAGAAACGGTGGGACGGCTGTGGCTATACGAAATCATATTATGTTGTTTAGGGCATTTCTGATTACCTTACTTATAGCACTTGTCCCAACTATAATTTTCATATGCATAAAAAATCCATATTTTTGGGTCTTTTTAATTCTTCCTCTCATGCTTTTGGCAATTTCTTATATTGTTTTTTTCTTTTCAACACACGATGATCGTGTGTTTTTGAGTAATCAAAAGAAGGATCATATATTTGAAATCAAGAACAACTCTCTTTTTAAGGACGGTAAGGAAATTAAACTGATTCAATCCTTAAAAATATATCGCTACAAGAAATTTTTGTATATGGAAACATCGCACTCTATGTTCGTCATCAAAAATACAGATTTTATATCGGGCGACAGAGAAAGTTTTTTAAGTTGGGCAAAATCTTTCGACATACGGATATTATGTGGATACTAATAGGATATAAGGACACCTTTTGTTCGTTTTTACCCTTGTTCAGACACCTTTTACCACGTTTAAGGCAACAAAAAAGGACACCGTTTGGTGTCCTTTTTTGTTGTATGAGATGAGTGTTCGAATCATTTCCTTGTCCTTGTGACAAGGATGTGGTTCGTTCTTTTTACCTAAGCCGTTGTCTGCTTGCAAGCATAAGACGTGGTGAAAAGCTCACGCAGTGAAAATCCACTGTTTCCATATTATATTTTACTTAATCATTTATTTACACAACAAAATTCCTTAAATCATTGACATAACGCGATAATTGTGCTACAATGTAGAATGTACAGAGGTACAATATTATATATTTTGAGAGAGGTATTGAAATGAAAAAGTTTCTAACACTTGCGGTTCTTTTATTAGTTATCGTTATGTGCTTTGCTTTGACATCCTGTGGTGGTGTTGGTGCAGGCGACTTGCAAAAGAACCCACACGCTGTATTAGACCAAGCAATTGAAAATACAGCAAACAATTTCTTTGCCGGTGATGCTGTTTATACAGGCATTTCAGGCGCAATCAATGCAGGTTCAATTGAAGCTGCTATGGGTGACGAATCCGTTACTATTTATATCGACCAAGCAAACGGTAAATACGGTTTTGAAGGCGATTTAGACGGCGACAAGCTCACCGCTACTATCAACAACAGCATCATCTCTATCAAGGATGAGGGTGCATTGGGTCTTGACGAAGCGTACACATTAGACCTTGAAAAGCTTCTCAAAGACTTCCCTAACACCAACATTGGTGAAATGTCAGGCATTTCCGAAAAAGAGTGGAAAGAATACAAAGAAATGGTTGACAGTGTATTGGCTCAATACAAGAGTCTTGTAAAAGAAGGCAAGATTACTGCTGACAGTATGGCAAACATCGTTTTTGCTAACCTTTTGGACGGTAAAGTAACAACTGAAAACGTTAAAGTTGGTGATACAACTGTTAAGTGTGTAGTTGCTACATACAAAATCAACGCTAAAACTCTTGAAAAGACTCTCAATGCATTAGTTGACGAGTGCGAAAAGAAATATAGCCTTGACAAGGATATGGTAGAAGAATTGGAAGAGGGCGTAGAAGACGCACTTGAAGAATTGAGCGAGGTTGACTTTGATGCTACCATCAAGCTTTGTCTCAACGCAAAAACAAACTCTATTTCTCTTATCGAAATCAAGGCAGAAGTTAAGGATATGGCTTCTGTAAAGGCTTCCATCTCCGCTTCTGACACAGAGATTGCTATTGAAGGCGAAATGGAAATGAACGGTGAAAAGGCTAGCACTGAAATTTCCATTGAAAAGAAAGCTGAAAAGGGCGAAACAACTTACACATTGAAGGGCGAAGCTACTATGGGCAACGCCACACTCAAATTCTTGAACGGCAAGATCAAGACCACTAAGGATAAGCTTACACTTAGCATAAGCGCTTGCGATGAGCTTGATATTCCTGAAATTTCCTTTACTGCTAAGCTTACAACAGGCAAGTCTGTAAAGATTCAACCTTCTTCCTTAAAAGTTGACGGTGAAGAAATTCCTATGGGCGAAAAGATGACTATCACCTTCACACCGGGTGCAAAGGTTCCTGAAATTAAGGGTGAGGACATTCTCAAGCTTAGCGAAGATGAGCTTGAAGAGCTCCTTGGCAAATTGGAAAGACTTTTCTAATTAAACAACGCGATTTTGTTTTATAAAAAAAGATACTAACCGTGATTGGTTAGTATCTTTTTTATATTAATGATTTTTCAAAAACTCTTTTAGCCTTTCAAAGCTTTCTACACTGATACAGTGCTCTATCTTACAGCTGTCCTCATACGCAACCTTTTCGCTAACGCCGAGCGCCATTAATGCCTTGGCAATCACAAGATGCCTTTCGTAAACGTTTTCAGCAATTTTAAGCCCCTTTTCAGTCAAATCAAGAAAACCGTTTTCGTCAACAGTTATATATCCTTCCTCACGGAAGTTTTTCATAGCTACGCTAACGCTTGGCTTGGAAACGCACAAATCATTTGCCACATCTATACTTCTAACACTGCCGTTTGCCTTTTTCAAAGACAAAATCGATTCAAGATAATTTTCAGCAGACTCTTTTATTATCATTTCCTCACCTCTCTAATTTCATTATTAACATTGTACCACAAATTATACCTTTTGTCAACAAACAAGAGAGGATTAAAGCCTATCCTATTTAACTATATAGCCTTCCTTTGCGATAGCTTCCTTTACAGCTTGAATGTCACAGGTGCCAAAAACCGTTACTGTGTTTTTCTTGTGATTTGGCACTGCCTCTGTAACGCCCTCAATAGCTTCTACGGTCTTTTTAACCCTTGCCTCACAGTGCTGGCACATCATACCTTCAACGCTTAAAATTACGCCTGCTTCTTTTTTCTTTCCAAACATTTCTTTTTTCTCCTCACTTAATTTAATTAAATTTAATCTTAATGCATTTGTAACCACGCAAAAGCTTGAAAGACTCATTGCAAGGGCGCCAAACATAGGATTTAACTCCCAGCCCCACAATGCAATAAAAGCTCCTGCCGCCAGCGGAATACCTATAATGTTATATATAAATGCCCAAAATAGATTTTGGCGTATATTCCTTATAGTACCGCGGCTAAGCTTGATTGCTTGGGAAACACCCTTCAAGCTACCTTTAACAAGGACTATTTCTGCTGAATCTATGGCTATTTGCGTTCCCTTGCCAATGGCAATGCCTATATCGGCTGATACAAGGGCGGGGGCATCGTTTATCCCGTCCCCTACCATAATTACCTTGCCGTCCTTTTTAAACTCATTAACTACGTTTTCCTTGTCCTTCGGCATAACATCGGAAACAATTTGGTCTATACCTACTATATTTCCAATTGCCCTTGCACTGTTTTCGTTATCTCCTGTGAGCATAACCGTTTTTAAGCCCATTGCTTTTAGCTCTGATATTGCTTCACGGCTATCGTCCTTTATTTCATCACGGACCGCGATAACACCTATCAAGCTTTCATCTTTTGCAAAGAATAGCGGTGTTTTTCCCTCCTTTGAAAGCTTTTCAAAAAGCTCCCTCCTTGCATCCTTTACAATAGCGGAAACATGCTTATAGCTGCCGCCAACTATCCTATCTCCCTTTATGCTTCCGCTAACGCCGCTGCCTGACAAGACTTGAAAATCCTGAACCTCTATGGGTGCAAGACCCATTGTATCCCCCTTTTTCACAATAGCTTGTGCTAAGGGATGCTCACTTTTCTTTTCCAAGGAATACGCATATTCCATAAGCTGAACCTCGCTTATGCCAAACGGCATTATATCAGTAACCAAGGGTTCTCCACAGGTTATAGTGCCTGTTTTATCAAGAATTACAATACTCGCCTTACCCGCATTTTCAAGGGCGGTTGCATTTTTAAACAGGATACCTCTCCTTGCTCCCACTCCGTTTCCAACCATAATAGCAACAGGCGTTGCCAAGCCAAGGGCGCAGGGACAGCTTATAACCAAAACTGATATTCCCCTTGCCAGTGCGTAGCCAAAGCCCACACCCACCATTATCCAAATTATAAAGGTAACTAAGGCAATTCCCATAACAATAGGGACAAAAACACCGCTAACCTTATCGGCAATTCTTGCAATAGGTGCTTTTGAGGATGCAGACTCGCTAACCGTCCTTATTATTTCGCTTAAAACCGTACCCTCACTGTCAGTTTGTGCTTCACATACTATATATCCCGAATAAGCTACCGTACCTGCATAAACCCTGTCGCCTACTGTTTTGTCAACAGGCATACTCTCACCGTTTAATGCAGCCTCGTTTACAGCACATTCACCCTCTGTTATAATTGCATCAACAGGGATATCCCCGCCTGACTTTACTATAAAGGTATCACCCTTTTTTAATTCATCTGCTGATATTTCAGCTTCCTTGCCATTTATAATTACAGTAGCGGTTTTTGGCTTTAATGCCATAAGCGCTCTTAATGCGTTAGTTGTTTTTCCCTTCGAATATGACTCCAAGGCTTTGCCAACGGTAATTAAAACAAGTATCATACCTGCTGACTCAAAATACAAATCGTGAAGCAGGTGGTGTCCCTTTGTCATTAAAAACAGACAAACAACACTGTACACATAAGAAACACCCGAGCCAAGAGCCACAAGGGTATCCATATTGGGTGCGCCCTTAATTAGCCCCTTAAAGCCGTTTACAAAGAATTTTTGGTTAATTATCAGCAAAATACCGCTAAATATCATTTGTAAAAGACCTACGGCAATTTGATTGTTTTCAAAGAACTTTGGCAACGGGAAATTCCACATTACATATCCCATTGACACATACATAAGCAAAAGCAAGACAGCAATTGAGGAAATTAGCCTTTTAATCAGCCTTGGCATTTCCTTATTTTCAAGCTCGTCACCGGCGTTCTCCTGCTTTTCACCCTTTTTGCTTGCTCCGTAGCCTGCGTCCTTAACCGCCTTGATTATGTCCTCGCTTTTAGCAGAGCCAAAAACAGACATAGAGTTAGTTAGCAAATTCACGGTACATTTTTCAACACCGTCAAGAGCATTCACCGCTTTTTCCACCCGTGAGACGCAGGCAGCACAGCTCATCCCGGTTACAGTATATTTTTCCATAATTCTGCCTTTACCTCCTAAAATAATACAGAAAAAAGCTCTGTTTACTTAATTATACCATCAAACAGCCTTTTGTCAACCAAAAAGCCTTAAAATATTTTCCGTTTTTAAATTAAATAGCGTGACTTCTTTAATAAGATGCCACGCTATAATTTTTTATTTTTCCTTTTCGGCTTCGCTATTCTCCCCTTGACAGCCACAGCTACATCCGCCGCAGCTATGGGAGCAGCTTTTGCTGTTTGGACAACCTATACATTTTTGTCCGCTTTTCTTCGCGTAAATTATGTAAGCCAAAGCGCCGCCTACTATAAGAGCTATTGCAATAATAGTAATTGCTATTTTCATTATACAGCCACCTTTGTATTTTGCTTAGAGGAATTATTTGCGCCGCCAAGCTTGTATTCATCCTTCAAGGTTTTTTGTCTTTTAATGATGAGCCATACAAGTATTCCTACAAACAAGGCAACTATAAGCCAACCGAGAATTGGCATCCAAACAGATGCAAAGCTTGCGCTTGAAAATACGGTTGCAAAGAAATTAATCAAGAAGCCAACTGAATAACCAATGCCTAACTGCAAGCCGATACCTGCAAAGAGCCACTTTTTGCTCTTCATTTCCGAGTTCATAGCGCCAATTGCCGCAAAGCAAGGAGGTGAGAACAAATTAAACATCAAATATGCAAGTGCTGCGCCTGCAAACATTGGTGTGCCATTTCCAAATGCAAGGGCAACCTCTGTAACATTTGCGCCTTCAACCAAAGCAAGCTCATCAGGGTTAATAAGATTTGTAAGGCTGAAACATACTGCAAGCGTACCAACTACGTTTTCCTTAGCGATAAAGCCTGTGATAGCCGCAGCAGCCAACTGCCAAGAGAAGTAACCGACAATAGGAGCAAACAAGAAGCCAAAGGGTGTTGCAATAGTTGCAAGGATAGACTCACCTGCATTTTCGCCAACAGGCTGGAAGGACCATGTGAAGCTTTGCATTACGTGAACGATAAAGTTACAAATAAGAATTACTGTTCCTGCCTTAACTATGTATGCCCAACCGCGTTGAAGCATTGCCTTGCAAGCACCGAGAAGGCTTGGTGCTTTATATTCAGGAAGCTCCATAATAAAGAATGATTTTCTGTTTTTGTGTCCTGTCAAAAGGTTTATAAGAAGTGCGCCTACGAAAATCAAAGCAATTCCCATAAAGTACATAAGGGGTGTTACCCACCATGCGCCACCGCCGAAGAATGCACCTGCAAAGAGTGCTATTACAGGCATTTTTGCGCCACATGGCATAAAGGGTGTGAGCATTGCTGTTGCTCTGCGCTCCCTTTCATTACGGATAGTACGGGAAGCCATAACACCCGGGATTGCGCAACCGATACCAACTATAAATGGGATAATAGATTTGCCTGAAAGTCCAACTTTTTTGAATATTGGGTCAAGCACAACTGATGCACGAGCCATATATCCACAATCTTCGAGGAGTGAAATTAAGAAATACATTACCATTACAAGGGGTAAAAAGCCAATAACGGCAATTACACCGCCAACAATACCATCAACAAGGATAGATGCCCATATTCCGTCACCTAATGCGCCGCCAAGAGCCTCTTGTCCTGCTTCAAGCCAGCCAACAAGCAAGTCTGCAATCCAAACGCCCGGGCCAAACTGTGAAATCCAAAGCACAGCGCACATAACGGCTGCGAAAATGGGAATACCGAGCCATTTGTTTGTAAGAATCTCGTCAACCTTGTCCTGCTTGTTCTTTTCCTTTGTATATACCTTACGGGTTTCAACCTTATTTACAACACCGTTTACAAAAGCAAAGCGGTCTCTGTCCGCTTTTTCAACAAGTGCCTTATCGGTTAAATCAATATCGCCCTGCACATAAGGTGCTTTTTGTCCCTTACCGACAGACTCTATTGCTGAGCTAACAACCCTTTCAAGTCCCTTTGATGTTGTAGATACAGTATCAACAACCACGCAGCCAAGAAGACTTGACAAAAGCTCCGTGTTAATTTTTGTGTCCTTCTTTTTGTTAACATCCGCCTTGTTAAGGGCAACTACAACAGGAATACCCAATTCCAAAAGCTGTGTTGTGAAAAACAAGCTACGGCTTAAATTTGTTGCATCTACAATGTTAATAATAGCATCAGGCTTTTCATTTTTTACATAAGCACTTGTAACGCTTTCCTCTGATGTGAACGGCGACATAGAATATGCACCCGGAAGGTCAACTGCAAAAACATCTTCATTATTACCGCACAAGGCTTTTTTAATGGGATGTGCCTTTTTATCAACGGTAACACCCGCCCAGTTTCCTACCTTTTCACTACTGCCTGTCAACGCATTATACATAGTGGTTTTTCCACTATTGGGGTTACCCGCTAATGCAATTCTCATACTCTCCTCCTAATGTAGCAGAGATAGGCCCGGTTGAACACGATTTTATACGGTAAATCCCGTCTTACTCTGCGTTAAAAAAACTTGAAAATTTTTAATTGTCTGCGTTTTTTTGCCTTGATTAAGCCAAGATTTACTCGCCTAAAATTGCAAGCACCAAAAACGCTTATTTTAAGATGATTTTGGCTGAGGCTTGACACAGCCATACTAAGTATCGCAAGGAGAGACTCCGTCAAAAGCGCTGAAAATAAACGCTTTTTGCGGGGTTCATCCGGGTCTATCTCTGCTACTCAGTCGAGTTTGAGTTAGTTCAGACTAACCTACCTGTAAAAAAATAACGTAATTATTACCGTCTGTTTTAAATTTCAATAGCCCTTGTAAGATTTACATCAAAATTGTATCTGCTATCCTTAATGGAAACGGTGCATCCGCTTTTGCGATGTGCCACAACCGTAATAGGCTCTCCACTATAACATCCGAGGGAGAACAAGAAAGAATTTAACTCTTCATCATCAGTATTAATAGCCTTGATTATGTATTCAACGCCTTCTGCTGCTTCACGTAAAGTCATAGCTGCCTCCCATTTTTTAAAGTAAGTTAGGTTTGCCTAACCGCTATTATTTTAGCCCAATATGTTAGATTTGTCAAGTAGATTTTTGAAATTTTTTCAACTTTTTTATTTTTTGGTAAAAAGTATATTTTTTATCCTATCCTACCGTTAAAATCTTATGCAAATTTATTAAAAATAGAATACTTACTTCCTTTTATAAGAGAAGCCACCGATTTTTTAATCGGTGGCTCTGGTTAATTATTTTTTCTCATTCTTTGGAACCTTTGAAGCTATTTGTGCGGGAACCTCCTCGTATCTTACGAAGTGGAACGTAAAGTCGCCTCTACCTTGTGTCATTGCGCGAAGGGCAATAACGTAGTCAACCATTTCAGACTTTGGCACCTCAGCCTCAACTATTGTATATTTTGGACGCTTTGGATTTGGCTCCATACCCATTACTCTGCCGCGGCGCTTGTTAAGGTCACCCATAACGTCACCAACCATATGCTCAGGCACGCTAACCTTCAAAACGCCCACAGGCTCTAAGAGCACAGGATTTGCATTTACAAGCTCCTTATATGCCAAGCGAGCTGCCAAAACGAAGGAAATTTCGTTTGAGTCAACGTCATGATAAGAGCCGCCTGTCAAGTCAGCCGCCAAGTTAACCATTGGATAACCGAGAAGCACGCCTTCCTTCATAGCCTCTTTAAGACCCTTTTCAACTGCGGGGTAGTAGCCCTTTGGAACCTCACCGCCCACAACGCTTTGTGTAAAGGTCAAGCCCTCATCCTCACCGTGGGAGAATGTAATCTTAACGTGACCGTATTGACCTGCACCGCCGGACTGCTTTTTATGCTTACCTTCGGTGTCAATTCTCTTCTTAATAGTTTCTCTGTATGCAATCTTTGGTGTTTCAAGCTTTACGTTAACACCGTATCTGTTTTTAAGCTTGCAAACAACTGTATCAAGGTGAACGTCACCGATACCTTTGAGCAAAAGCTCGCCTGTTTCAACAAAGTTTTCGTATTTAACGGTTTTATCCTCGTCAAGAATCTTTGCAATAGAGGTTGCAACCTTGTCCTCATCCTTAGCCTCTGTTCTGATTGCCATTGTCATATTAGCATCAGGGAATTCAATCTTCTTATATTCCATATCAGAGGTTTCGCAAAGAGTATCGTTTGTATTAGTATTAGCAAGCTTTGAAATAACGCCGATATCACCGCAAGCAAGAGAGTCAATTTCTGTTTGCTTCTTACCGCAAATTGTGAATATCTTGGAGAACTTTTCAACCTGTCCTGTGGTTGTGTTTTTAAGTGCCATATCCTTCTTTAATTCGCCGTTCATAACCTTGAAGAAGGATACACGACCAACAAATGGGTCAGCAATTGTCTTAAATACCATCAAACGGCATTCGCCCTCACGCTCGATTGCAACGTCATTTCCGTTTACATCCTTTTCAACCTTCTTTGCGGTATGTCTTGGGAAGGACTCTGCAATAGCGGTAAGGATAGAGTAAATACCTCTCATATTCTCAGAGGAACCGCACCATACAGGAACGATAGCACCTGAAATCATACCCTCGTGCAAAGCAAGGGCACATTCTTCCTTAGTAAATCTTTCGCCTGCGAAGAACTTTTCAAGCATTTCCTCGTTGGTTTGTGCAACGGCTTCCATAAATACTTCCTCGTATTTTTCGGCAACTGCACGGCGGGAGGGTGTCATATCCTCCTCCTGTCTTTCACCGTTAGGAAGGTAACGGAAGCACTTCATTGTCATTAGGTCAATCATCATAGTGCCTGTTGGTTCCTTAACGGGAATAAATACAGGGCAAAGTGCGTTACCGAACTCGTCACGGAGCTGGTTAAATACGCTATCAAAATCAGCATCAGGGTCGTCACATTTATTTACAAAGAATGCTCTTGGAAGACCTGCTTCAAGGGCGTTGTACCAAGCAATTTCCGCGCCTACCTCCAAGCCCGCCTTTGCATCTATATTGATAAGAGCCGCATCAGCTACACGAAGTGCGCTTGCAACCTCGCCTGCAAAGCCTAAAAAGCCCGGGCAGTCAAGAAGGTTGATTTTAACGCCGTTCCATTCAAGATTTACAACGGACAAGCCAATTGAAATACCTCTTTTTATTTCTTCACTGTCATAGTCAGATACAGTATTACCGTCACAAATTCTTCCAAGACGGTCTGTCGCCTTTGCCTTAAAGAGCATTGACTCAATAGTAGAGGTCTTACCGCTACCGCTGTGTCCGATAATGCACAGGTTTCTTATGTTGTTTGTGATAAATTTCGCCATGGTTATTTTCCTCGCTTCTTATGTATTACTTTCAGTATGAGAAAGTTAATGTTCGATAGATTAATTGTACCACATAATGTATATACATTTCAATAGCTTTTGTGCATTTTGTTTATATTTTTGCTGATTTTATAATATTTTTGTGCAAATTGCCGAAACAATACCAACAAATCAGGCGGAGCAATGCCCCGCCCTTTTTGTCATTCCTTATATTTGTCAACTTTCCAATTGCACAAGTAAGCCGTATTATTAAACACAATCAACTTTATTTGCCAAATGCTTCACCATATATACCAATTAGCGCATCTTTTGCGGTTTCAAGGTTTAAAAGTTTTTGTATCACCGTTTCTTTTTCTGTTGCTAAAGGATACTCAACTAATTCTTCTCCCCAAATCAAATATCTTTTCCCAGACGCCTTCCAAGATACACCGTGAAGTTCACCGTTAGTATAAAGATATTGTATTTCGTTATTTTCATACACCCCGGTTTTCATCCCTTTTGCAAATCTTAAATCCGCTTTATTAATATACTCCTCGCTTATTTTTTCGTAATTTTCTCTAAATTCCTCTCCGTTTTGGTGTATATCAATATCAATCATATTCCCATTGTCATCTATCACAATATAACGGTAAGCATTGGCATCACCGTTCCAACCCCCGTCGAAATAATGTATAAAATGCATACAATAGAATTCACCAAACTCACAAACATCTTCATACCCAACAAAACCATCTGCCAAACCTTGTGTTTCTATAAAATTTTCATATTCTTCAATTTTGTAAAAACGCACAGGCGCAGGGTCAACATAAGGCTTTTCAGTTTCAATTGAAGAATTTGTACCCGTAGTCTCTCCTTTTTCACCCGAATCTACGATAGAGTTGCGCCCCCCCAATGAAGTCTTCTGTCCACACGCAACCATCAAAATGCACAAACATAATAAAACAAACAAAATATATATTTTTTTCATAATGGACCTCCTTAGTGATTATATCTGCTAATCTTTTCTTTGATTTTTTCTTTGCAGCCATCACATATAATATAATTGTCAAGAACATTTCCGTTTTCTTTATTTTCGCCGTAAATACAATCCCTAAGTAGTTTAATTTGCTATTTCCTTCAAATTTTCTGATTTTTTAAAAAGCGCATAAGCAGGGCTTTGCCGAACTTATGCGCTTTGCTGTAAAATATTCAAATTATATTCTCGGCAAGCTTTGCGCTGTCGGGACTGCTTCTATTTTTATGGTAACATATATTTATTAATTTGTCAAGCCTTTGCCACTCAAAGGTATCTTGAAAAACGCCTAAGTATATGGTATAATTAAAAAAACGCCTTGTAAGGAGCATTTATGATAACCTATAACGATATTAAGCATAATGAAGCCATAAGCACTTATATAAGAAAAGCGGACGAGAGCTTGGTGGCGCTTGGATATACCGAGCATAGCTTTGCCCACGTTGGCTTGGTGGCAAGCAGAGCTGAATATATTCTTTCAACCCTTGGGTTTAGTGCGGATGACCGCGAGCTTGTTAAAATCGCATCCCACCTGCACGATATCGGTAATATTGTAAACAGGCGTGAGCATTCCCAAAGCGGCGCTGTTATGGCTTTCCGTATTCTTGACAAGCTTGATATGGACCCGAGCGACATAGCAACAATTGTTTCTGCCATAGGCAATCACGATGAAGGCACAGGTGAAGCTGTAAATCCTATTGCCGCCGCCCTTATTATTGCGGATAAAAGTGACGTGCGCAGAACAAGGGTGAGAAACCAAGACCCCACCACCTTTGATATACACGACAGGGTCAACTACTCCGCCATTGAAACAAATCTTTATATTAATGAAGAAAAAACGCAAATTACTCTTGACCTGACCATTGACACCAAAATCAGCCCTGTTATGGACTACTTTGAAATTTTCTTAAACCGTATGCTGATGTGCAAAAAGGCGGCAAAGGCTTTAAGCCTTGAATTTAAGCTGGTTATAAATAATCAAGGAATAATGTAAAAACAAAAAACTTGCAAAAGCAAGTTTTTTGTTTTTTATGGTTATTTTAAACCTCAGTCTTCGCTATTGTTATAAACAATTTCTTTGTCGGCAGGTACGGAAATTTCCACTGTCTTATCAGAAATATCATAAAGCTTTATCGTTACAGTCATCTTTTGGTTCGAAGTGTCATTTTTGCCTTCTACTTCTGACGGAACACTAACTTTGACACCGTAGTTGAACACCGCGCCAACAGATTTAATTTTAAATATGTCTGTCAACTCAATATCAATTTTGTAATCAAACGCGTCAATAGTCGTTCCTTTTGCTACTGCTATCATTCTTGCAATTGGCATACCTGTTGCATTTTCAACTTCTTTAAGAGTCATGTCAAGAGTAGCCTTTACCATTGCTACCACTTCGTCAAGCGTTGGCGGTTCTTCTTCCTCACCGTCATAATACTCCACTTCACCGTCCGGCTCTTGTACGCCATATATGCTATCTATTAGAATAAGTGTAATTTCGTACATTGTCATTGACTTATATTCATCAGGGATTGCTTCATTTATATTAAATTCAGCAAGGCTTTCTAAATACGCCTCAATCTCTTTCTGTGGCATTCCGCTTTGTTCCAATGAATAAGCAAAATAAGACTCAAATTCTTCGTTAGTTACGATAGCCTCATACATTTCTTGAAGTGTCATACCGCACATTAATACAAGGGACTTATCAAGCTCCTCCATGTATTCTTCCAATGTCATTGCGTATGTTGCGCTTATTTCATCAACCAACATATCTACTGTTAAATCATCGCTAACCAATGCAAGAATATCATTAATTACACCTTCAACTGTCTTTGTTTCCACATCTAATTCTTTAACGTAACCAAGTACAGAATCAATTACAGGCTTAAAGTTTGCAGAAACCGAGCCCTTACCGTTTACTATATTAAATACACTAATAAATTCTGCGCCGAGAGCTTCAAGAATGTCTTTCGCATCATTCTCTGTCAAGTCAAGGCTTTCTTCAAGCTGTGCCATCAAGCCTTCAATTTCGCTTGTGTCGATTTTTTCTGTCACAGTTGCAACATATACATCACGGTGCATGTCATATTCATATGCAACACCGTCTATGAAATAATACTTGCCTTGTATATCTTTTACATTGTCGCCATCTGCTTCGCGTTCAACAAGCTTATCATCAACTTTAAAATTGTAACCGTTATTTGTCTTTGCAATTGTTACAACAAATGTTCTTACTGCGTTTGCGTAGGAAGTACTATTGCCGTCCACATGCCAATTTTTAGACTCTGCAAAAACATCCATGCTAAATTCAAGCTTCATAGAAGCGGCATTTTCAAACTGTGCAATAACTGCCTGTGCTAATGCAAGACCGCCATTTCCGTTTGGCTTGCCTGTTTGGCTTTGTCCGTCATTTTCACCGTCATCATTTGTGTCCTTGTCTAAATTCTCGTTTTCCCCATTTTCGCCCTTGTCATTATTAAGGTCAGCAGTTTCCCCATCATCACACGCAAAGAGGGAAAAAGCAAGAATAAGAACAAAGAGCAGTATTAAAATCTTTTTCATATTCATCTTTCCTTTCATTAAATATGTATTTTTCTACCTTTATTATACTTTATTTTCTATTATATGTCAATATTTCAAGTCCAAATTCACTATGTGGTAATTTTTGTATCTCATGCCACAGTAGGCTCGAACCAACAAGCATTGGAAACCAAATCAGTGGCTATTTTAACAGTTTAATCATTGCCTTACGGCAGTAAGCCTGCTTCTTAAACTATCAAACTATCTCACCGATTTGGCTTCGAATGTGCTTCGC
>JAGANX010000070.1 GCA_017623975.1 Clostridia bacterium | reverse complement strand
TGTTAACTCCGGTTACGGCGGAAACGTTCTTCTCGGTAAGAAATGCTTTGCTCTACGCATTGCTTCCTACCTTGGTAGAAAAGAAGGCTGGATGGCTGAGCATATGCTTATTTTGGGTGTTGAATATCCAAAATAAGCATATGCTCAGCCATCCAGCCTTCTTTTCTACCAAGGTAGGAAGCAATGCGTAGAGCAAAGCATTTCTTACCGAGAAGAACGTTTCCGCCGTAACCGGAGTTAACAGACCAAATTGTGTTATCCTCTGGGAAGTGGCAGATATATCTGTTTTCTTCTTCAATATTACATCTTGCATGAAGACCCTTAATAAAGCCCTCACCGTCACCCATAGCCTTAGCAACCTCAGCGCCTGCTCTTGTCATAATGAGCATGTTAAGAACTACGTAGATAGAGTCTGTAAGTTCGATACCATATTTAGCAAAGTCGGAACCAACTTGACCCATAGCGTAAGGGATAACATACATTGTTCTGCCCTTATATGAGTTTTTGTAAAGTTTAGAAAGTTTTTCGTAACATTCTTTTGGGTCCATCCAGTTATTGATGTTACCTGCATCCTCTTTAGTTCTTGTACAAATAAATGTTCTGCCTTCTACACGAGCAACGTCGTTAATTGCAGTTCTGTGGAGATAGCAGTTAGGAAGAATTTCTTCGTTAAGCTTTTCAAGCTCACCTGTTGAGCAAGCCTCGTCACGCAGAGCCTGTGTTTGTTCCTCTGAACCGTCAATCCAAACAATTTTGTCCGGGTTAACCATTTCAGCCATTTCCTCAATCCAGTCAAGAATTAACTTGGAATCAGTCAATGCTTTGTTTTCAAATTTAAGCATAGTTTTACCTCTTTCTGAAATAATCATTTTTTGACATTGTAATTATATCATAACCATATAAAGTATTGCAATACCTTTTTGCTAACTTTTTACAATATTTTAACCCAATAAAGCCTTAACAATTCTTAAAGAGAGCTCCCTTTTGCTTTTTGGATGAATATCATCGGTTTCACACACGTCACGGCAAACAACCGTTTTAACATTTTTAAGGGAGGACTCTGCTTCCATTTGTGCCTTCTGTATCAAATGCCAGCCCTCTGTGTCTCTTTCGTTATAGTCGGCTAATTGTATTACAATAAACTCTAAATCCTCATCCATAAAATCTTCTCGCCAAGAGGAAGTCAGAGCATCTAAAAATCTTAGATAAATTCTTGCTTCATCAATGCTTGCATTGCTTTCTCCTTGATACCAAAGCACACTTGCCATTGAAAAGGGAATAATCTTTGATAGCATAAAATCATAAAGCACACCGTCGTCATTCCAAATAGGGAACCACTCGTGGTCGGCAAACTTATTTTCAACTTGCAATTCAGGTCGCTGAGCCACGTCCTTTTTTAACCAGCTTTGTATAACGGAAGCACCCTGATAGCAAGCAATAAGACCTATTTTCCTGTCCTTGCCAAGCTCTTGTGATACATAATAGCCAATGGCGGAAAAGTCCTTTGCGTTTTCCTTCGTTAAGGTAACCCAACCGTCAGCCATACCCCACCTTTCCTCAGTGTTTTCTTCCATTCTGTCAACGGTGAAAAGGCGCACGTTTTCATTACCTTTATATACATCTGTTGGCTCACGCCTTTCCCACATTTTAAATTGCATATTGGATTGACCGCTAAGGAGATAAACATCACCAAAATAAATGTCGCAAATTTCCTTTGCTTCGTTGCCGAGGGTGACAGCCATAGTGTAAGGTCCGCCGTATGCTTGCGGCTTAAATTCTATCAGCCACTTGCCCTTTGAACAAACACTTTTTGCTTCACCTAAAAATTCAACTGTAACAGTTCCCTCGCCTTCGCCGAAAATACGCACAGTTTTGCCTGCCTGCATAATCATACCATTTGTGAAAATAGGATTTAATGTAATCATAAAAAACTCCTTGAAAATTTGTCAAGTATATTTTAACATACCCTCTTTAAAATTCCAAGATAAAATGTTAAAATAATCAAGAGGTGATTTTATGGAAATCGAAAGAAAGTTTTTAGTTAAGAATTTGCCTGATTTAAAAGGCGTAAAATACAGTGAAATAAAGCAAGGCTATTTTTCTATAACTCCCGAAAAGCGTGTACGCCAAATTGATAATAGGTACTATATCACCGAAAAGGGAGAGGGTGATATGGTGCGAGAGGAAAAAGAGTGGGAAATCGACAAAAAAGAAGCAGAAACGCTTTTTGCTATGTCAAAAACCTACATTATCGAAAAAAGGCGATATTATATAGAATATGGCGAATATACTATTGAGCTTGACATATACGGGGGAAAGCATAAGGGCTTGATTGTTGCCGAGGTTGAGTTTGAAAGTGAAAAAAACGCCCTTGATTTTATCCCGCCCTCTTGGTTTTCAGAGGACATAACCAAGGATAAATCCTACAAAAATATGGTTTTAGCCTTAAATAAAGGTTGACAAAAGAGAATAACTTTGCTACAATAAAATATATTTTATATTTACGAGGAATTTAAAATGAAAATTTATGACGAATTAGTTGCTCGCGGACTTATCGCACAGGTAACAAACGAGGAAGAAATAAAAGAAATGGTTGATAACGGCAAGGCTGTATTTTATATCGGCTTTGACCCAACAGCAGACAGCCTTCATGTTGGTCACTTTATGGCGCTTTGCTTAATGAAAAGGCTTCAAATGGCAGGCAACAAGCCAATTGCTTTGATTGGTGGCGGCACTGCATATATCGGTGACCCATCAGGTAGAACAGATATGCGTTCTATGATGGCTAAGGAAACAATTGAGCATAACTGTGAATGCTTTAAAAAGCAAATGTCCCGCTTTATTGAGTTTGGTGAGGATAAGGCTATTATGGTAAACAATGCAGATTGGCTCCTTGACCTTAATTACATTGAATTTATCCGTGATATCGGTTGCTGCTTCTCTGTAAATAATATGCTCCGCGCTAAGTGCTATGAGCAAAGACTTGAAAAGGGTCTTTCCTTCCTTGAATTTAACTATATGCTTATGCAATCCTATGACTTCTTGGCACTTTACGAAAAGTATGGCTGTAATATGCAATTCGGTGGAGATGACCAATGGTCAAATATGCTTGGCGGTACTGAGCTTATTAGAAAGAAGCTTGGCAAGGATGCACATGCAATGACAATTACACTTCTTCTCAACTCCGAGGGTAAGAAGATGGGCAAAACACAGTCAGGCGCTGTATGGCTTGACCCGAATAAAACCCCACCTTATGACTTTTATCAATATTGGAGAAATGTTGGGGATGCTGATGTATTAAAGTGCATCCGTATGCTCACATTCTTGCCACTTGAACAAATTGACGAAATGGATAAGTGGGAGGGTGCACAGCTTAATAAGGCTAAGGAAATTCTTGCATACGAGCTTACAAAGCTTGTTCACGGTGAGGAAGAAGCAAGCAAGGCGCAAATTGCCGCACAGTCTATCTTTGGTGCAGGCAACTCCGAAAATATGCCTGAGTGCAAAATTGAGGAAAGCGACCTTCGTGACGGTGCAATCGACATTCTTTCCGTTCTCGTTAAGGCAGAGCTCGTACCAAGCAGAAGCGAAGCACGTAGAGCAGTAGAGCAGGGCGGTGTAACCGTTGACGGTGACAAGGTTACCGATATTAAAAAGCTTTATACAAAGGACGAGCTTGCAAACGGTCTTGTTGTTCGCCGCGGCAAAAAGTCATTTAAGAAAATTGTATTTTAATAAAAAACAGGTGTACTAACAATGGTTAGCGCACCTGTTTTCTTTTGTAATTAAAAGCAGGACTAACAAAAATGTTAGCCCTGTTTTATTTTAGCCTAAAATATCTGTGATATCAGCGCCGATTTGTGCGCCACCGTTTTCGGTTTCCACAATTTTGGATGTTGCAGTAATTACTATTTCGCCGCCGTCAGGAATGATATCAATGTAAAGATATCCGTTTTCAATTGTGCAGCTAATAGTTGACATATTCTTGCTTGCACGGTAGTCGTCACTGTCAACAAGCGGAATTTCAACACCGTTTTGTGTAACGGCAACAGACATCCAGCTGTCATCAATGTCAACCTTAACAGTCAAGGCTTGGTTAAATATGTAATTGTCAAGATTATCCGTTACATTGATTGTCAAGGAATCATCAGTACGAGAAATTGTCTCAATCTTAGCATTTTGTGCTTCCTTCAAGTAGAGTGTAAGGTCTTGGTAAGAAGGAGCCCAAACACCAAGCTTTGCAAGATATTCAAACTTAGAAACGGTTGAAACGTATGATGAATGGATAGTGCCGGAAATAGCTTCTCGGCTTTCCAGTAAGGAGTGTATGCACTCTACTGTAAATCCACCCTTGTTAACGAGAACGTCAATTGCATTTTCGTAAGAGCCGATAGTAGCCTTTACAAGTCTGTATGCACCGCTATTGTCATTTACAAATACAAACTTACCGTCAACCAAGTTGTAAGAGCCTGTTGGGTAGAAATCGTATCTGTAATCCTCTGCTACATAGTAGTAGGTACCGAAGGAGTAACCCTTATTTACAAAGGTCTTTTCTTCCTCGTCAAATACGTAGTTTATACCTGTGTTAGCATAAGAATCGTTAAGAACGTAGTCGCCGTTTGCATCAAGAGTATAAACTATACTTCCGTCAGCATTTGTAAATACGTAGTCACCCTCTGTTTGGTCAGCCTTTGAAATGTAGGAGTTCAAGTTACCCCAAGTGCTTCTTCCGTTTTCAAGGTCGGAAATTACATTGTAGAAGGCATAACCCTGTCCACCGTTACGGTTAGCAACGAAGATGCCGGCCAAGTAGTTCGCTACATCGTCAGAGGTTGCACCGTTAGGAGCAGCAAATGTAACAATCTTTTGACCGATAAAGCTGCTTCTCAACCAGTATTGCGCTTCAACAACGTCAGCAAGTAAGTCGTTAGCGCTTACAGTGGTGTTATACAAGCCTGCATGGTTGTAGGAGTGTGAACCAATGTCAAATACACCGCTTTCAAGACGCTCATTCCAAGCATCCGCATGTGTGCTTGCAAAGGAAATAGCAATAAGAGCAGTAGCTCTGTAACCGTACTTTTCAAGCTGTGGAATTACCCAGTCGTAAGTGCTTGAATAGTTACCGTCGTCAAAGGTTTGTGCCCAAGCCGCAGGCGCATCATGGAGATAAGGTGTTACAACAGGTGATTCGTAGCTTTGCTCGTATGTTATAGTAGAGGTTGCATTACAGTTTGCACAGCTTGCAGTCTTAGTACCAACTGTTGTGTCAGTTGCAGGAGTTGCAATTGTATATTCACCAAAGCTGTGAGTTGTAATATCAGTTGCGTTTGTTCTAAGCTCTGCACCACATTCGCAGGTCATAACAGTGTAGCCTACTGAGTCACAGGTTGAAGCAACAACACGGCTTTGTGTTAAGTTAGTATGCTTACATTCGGTTGAGACATCATCGTTTACTGCACCAACAACAGAGTAGATGCTAATTTCGTGTACGTAACTGGTCCAATATTCGTTATCGCTTACTATTGTAAACTTAACCTTTGAAATATTTCTTTCAATGTCAAAGTTAAGTATAGAAATTTCGTTTTCAACTGAGATAACGTTTCCGCCAAGAGTTCCTGAGGCAGTGTGGTTACCGCCAATTTGTACCCATTCGCCGTTTTCATATACCTCTAACTTGAATACTCTTGAATTGTTAGTTTTTATAGCAATTTGGATACAAGCAACGTAAGTGTCCTCGTTGTATTCAAGCAAAGCCCATGTCGGTCCGCCATATCGGATATCTGTAAACCAAGAGGTGTCTAAATTGCCGTCTGTCAACGCTTCTGCACCAGCTGACCAGTCGTTATATTTACCGGAAATGGAAACGTTTGCATTAGGTGCAATGCTTTGAATGTCATATTCAAATTCATCAGCCTTACCAAACAATTCAAGCTCATAAATAACAGCAGGAGCATAACGGGATGCGTGTGTTACACTTGCTCTGATTTTCTGCATTGTAATAGGAGCATCAAGGGTAAGCTGTGCCAAGCAATTTGCTCCAAGAGGAGTTGCATTTCGGTCGGAAACAGTGCCGATATATACCCAGCCTTGTGTTTCCTCGTTCCAATATTCTATGTTATAAGAAACATAGCAGCCCTCACCTAAATCATAGGATGTATAATTTGGGAGAGTCAATGAAATTACGCCAATGTCATAAGCCTTTGGTAGCTCTATTTCAACGTAATCAGCGGTGTAATCAGCACCGTCAACGTAAGTGTCAGCATTCCAGAAGGTTGCATAATCCTTGTCAGTTATGTTTTTACCGTATGTGCCCATGAAATAAGAGGTTACGTAAACTCTGCCAAGAGGGGCAACATTCGTGAAAACTTCATTTGTATATTTGCCGCCTGTGTAATTAACGCCAACCTTAACAGAGGCAAGGTCCTCTTTTGTTGCGGTATTTGGCGTTTCCGTAGTGAAGGAAGTGCCACAAGCCTCACAAACACCGCTTGATTTACCGGCTGTGTACTTTGTAGGTAGGCAGCTAACGGTTAAATTATCACATACGTGAGTTCCGTTAGTTGGTATAACCTCACCACCGCTAATGTGTGCGCCGCAAACGGAGCATTCAACCTTGTCGGTTAAGCCTGTTCTTGTGCAGTTTGGCTCAACACCTTCAATTGTAACAAGAACGTGGTCGGTTTTTTCAACGGTAGCAGTAACCGTCTTTTTGCAAACGGTACATACACCGTTCTTTTCACCAACCGTGATACAGGTAGCAGGAGTTACAATGTTCCAAACATCAACTGTATGCTCACTGTCAGGACATTCGCTTACAACCTCATCACCTGTAACACTGCATAAGGTGGTGGTAGCGAAGCCGCTATCAAGAGAAGAAACTATGTTATCCTCGCTAATGCCTTGATAGAAATAGTATGATGTACCGTCGAAAATAAATGCACTTGCTACAAATTCAGCGTTTGCATATTGCGAATATGTCGGGTCGTCTTTACCCGGGAAGGAAATTATAAAATCGTATGTAGAGTAATTGTTGTTTCCCTTGTTTGAGAAATAGTGTATTCCGTCAAGACTTGTCGGCATAGATGCAGCAACCTTATCAGCACCTGTGAACATAACGCCGATTTCAAGGGTAACATTATTTAAGGAGTTGTACAAATCTACTGCTGATTTGTTAACAATATAGCTGTTTGCAATAGTTGTTCTGCTTGTGCTGCTTGGGTCAAATGAGTAGCCAATAGCATATATCAAAGCAGGAGCAGTATCGGTTTCGCTTTTGGAGCAACGGCTGCAAGCAGTTGTTAAAACACCCTCGTTTTCAAAGCCGTTAGGGTAAGCGACTTTATTCGTTTCATAGCTGTGTTGGGAACGGTAGAAGGCATCGCAGGTGTTGTAATTATAGAACAAAACAATGTAGGATAGATTTCCTCTGTCCGTTTGAGTGTTATAGTCAACAAGATTGATTCTGCCGTTAAGATTAGCATTTTGAGAAATTATTTTGTCAGTAAGCTCCAATGCTTCTTCATAATTACCGTCAAAATAAATGACAGACTTATTTTTTTCGTTTGCAATCAAGCCTGTGTATGTGCTTATAAGGGTTGAGAGCGATTTCTTTGAAAGGTATAGATAGTCGGCACCGCCTGTATAAAGAAACGGAGAACCACCGTGATAAATGAGCTTTTCTCCAACAGTCAAGGAGGTTAAATCAGAACCGCGGAAAGCCTCATTGCCTAGATAAATAAGGCTGTTTGGAAGGGTGATTTCTCTTATATTCTTGTTATCCCTTAAAATTTGGCAATTTATAATTTCAAGCCCGTCGCCTAAATCAACTTTATATACGGTTGTTAATTGACAGACTGAATATTTAAAGGTGTCGGGGTAATATATGCATTGAAGGTGAGTAGCCAAGGTCCAAGTTTGCTTTGTTCCATAGTTACCTGTGGCATCTGCATCAAAGTCACAGTCCCTTAGATTTGCTACAACTATTTTGTTGCCGGTTGCCGCAAACTGCGCTTCCCAGCCTATGTAGTTACTGTCAGATGTGTCTCTGCCAATACCTTGGCTTTCTTGAAGCCTGTAATCGTCTGTGGTATCGTTCGGTGTGTTATTGATGTCAAGAAAAATACCGTGGATAGGCTTTTGAACACTGTAGCTGTAATCATAGCCGACAGCATTCGTGCTGAAATTCCAGCTCTCGGTATAGTTGTGTGTATAGCGCAAGTCAACGGCTCTTGCCTTGGCAAGAGTATAAGTGGCTGCAACGTATTTATCCCTTGTATAGGTAACGTCGGAAATAATAACCTCGGCAGCTTCAGTTACGTATTCCCAATCAGAAATATACCAAACTAAACTGTAATATCTGCCGTCGTCCGCATCATATTCCCATAGCGGAACCTCTGAAAGCATATTACCGTCAGCATCAACGAATGTTACAGAAACAGTGTCTGTATATGCTCGTTTGTGGTAATTTGTATCGGTATAATAATGCCTTAAATATTGCGTGATGGTTGTGCTGTTTACCAGCGTATATGTCTCGTCGTAATTTTCAATCCGTTCAGCAGAAACGCACAAAGCGAAAACAAATACAAAGACAAATACCAGCAAAGAGCAAACTAAAAATTTTTTTCTCATAACTAACTCCTTCCAAAAGCTACATTAATTATATTATAACACACGAAATAAAAAGAGTCAATTGAGCATAATTAACAAAAAACAAAAAATCATGCCGTAGAAAAGAGCGTTGATTTTGTTTAACTTTACTATAAGATGTTGAAAAAAATGAGGCGAAAAAATCTGCATCATAAAAATAGGCTAACCTCTTCCATTTTGAAGAAAAATATGATAAAATTGATGTAATCAATCAAATGGAGGCTTTTATGAAATACGAGCTTAACAACTACAAAAATTATGACTTAGGTAATTTGCCCAAGGATTCTATTAAGGAGCTTGAAGAGTATTCTTATCTTGCAGCCCTTGACGGCAGCGTTCTTTTGGAAAACAAAAACGATGTTCTTCCACTGAAAAAAGGGGACAGAGTGTCGATATTTGGCAGAATACAAAGAGAGTATTACAAAAGCGGTACAGGCTCAGGTGGGCTTGTAAACGTGAAATATGTAACTAATATCGTAGATGAGCTTAAAAAGAGCAACGATATCGAAATTAATGAAAATCTTTTAAATATTTATGAAGAATGGAAGAAGGATAACCCATTCGATTACGGAAACGGCTGGGGTCAAGAGCCTTGGTGTCAAAAGGAAATGGAGCTTGACGAGGAGCTTGTTAAGTCAGCCCGTGAGTTTGGTGACAAAGCAATTATAGTAATTGGCCGTACCGCTGGTGAGGATAAGGACAACTCTGCAAGTGAGGGTAGCTACCTTTTGTCCCCTCTTGAAGAAGAAATGATAAAAAAAGTCAGCTCAGTATTTGAAAAGACAATAGTCGTTCTAAATGTTGGTGCTGTTATTGACATGAAATGGGTAAAAAAATACAACATTTCATCCGTGCTTTATGTATGGCAGGGCGGTATGTGTGGTGGTAGAGCATGTGCCGATTTGCTTCTCGGTAAGGTTAGCCCAAGCGGTAAGCTTGCTGACACAATTGCTTACGACATTTCTGATTATCCGTCAAGTGCTAACTTTGGCGGTAAGGAATATAACCTTTACAAAGAAGACATTTATGTTGGATACCGCTATTTTGAAACCTTTAATAAGGCTGCGGTTTTATATCCGTTTGGTTATGGTCTTTCATATACAGAATTTGAAATTTGTGCTACCTGTGTCGCTAAAAACGACAGAATTACAATAAACGCAACGGTTACTAACATTGGCGAATTTTCGGGAAAAGAAGTAGTTCAGGTATATTTTGGCGCGCCAAACGGTAAGCTTGGCAAGAGTGCAAAGGAGCTTATAGCTTATGCAAAAACCAAAGAGTTAAAGCCAAACGAAAGTCAAACCTTGATTCTTGAATTTAAGGTTGATGATATGCGTGCATACGATGATAGCGGTGTAACCGGTAATAAGTCTTGCTATGTGCTTGAAGCGGGGCAGTATATTATTTATCTTGGTGACAGTGTTAGTGATGCTACTGCAATCTATGTTCATATGGAAAATGCGACACGTGTCGTGGAAAAATGCACAGAGGCTCTCTCTCCAACGAAGGAATTTGAGAGAATGAAGGCTGGGGAAAACGGTGTCCTTGAATATGAGAAGGTTCCAACCCGCACATATGACATTAAAGAAAGAATAAACACTAGTCTTCCAAAGGAAATAGCATACACAGGCGACCTGGGCATCAAGCTTGAAGATGTGCGTACGGGTAAAAACACAATCGAAGAATTTATTGCGCAGTTAAGCGACACAGATCTTTGTTGCTTGGTTCGCGGCGAGGGTATGAATAGCCCTAAGGTTACCCCCGGTACCGGCTCTTGCTTCGGTGGAATGACAGAGGAGCTAATCGGCTTTGGTATTCCGATTGTTTGTACAACTGACGGTCCTTCCGGTATTAGAATGGATAGCGGACTTTTGGCAACAAGCATGCCAAACGGTACCTGCTTAGCTTGTACCTTTAACGATGAGCTTGTGGCTGATCTTTATTCCTTAGAGGGCGTCGAAATGACCGCCTATGAAATTGATGTAATTTTAGGCCCCGGTATCAATATTCACAGAAGCCCGTTAAACGGTAGAAACTTTGAGTATTTCTCCGAGGATCCATTCCTTGCAGGTAAAATGGCAGCCTCAATTTCCAAGGGACTTTCAAAGGCAGGCGTTTGGTGTACAATTAAGCACTATATGGCAAACAGCCAAGAGTGGTATAGACACACAAACGATTCTATTTTGTCTGAGCGTGCTGCCCGTGAAATTTATGCGCGCCCATTTGAAATAGCAGTAAAAGAGGGCGGTGTTAAGGCGATTATGACTGCTTACAATGCTGTAAACGGCTTCCATGCTGCCTCTAACTACGATATGACAAAAACTATCCTTCGAGACGAATGGAAATATGATGGCTTTGTAATGACAGACTGGTGGGCGCATATAACCAACCTTGACGGTGTAACAAGCACAAGCGATTTTGCAAGCATGGTTAAAGCTCAAAATGATATTTATATGGTTATGGAAAATGCAAAAACTCATGACGATAACTTGGAGGCAAGCCTTAAAAACGGATACCTTACAAGAGGTGAGCTTCAAGTTTGTGCAATTAACCTTTGTAAATTCGTAATGTACACCCATGCATATGAAAGATTCCGTGCAAACGGATTTAAGTATGATATATCGGACCTTGATACAAGCAATATGGCGGTTGTTAAGGAATTTGTGGCAGAAATCGGCAAGTCAGAAAAGCATAATTTTGAAAAGTCAGGCAAGTATATAGTGGAAATTGAATTTACGTCCCCACTTACAAGCCTTGCTCAAATTGCAATTAACCTGAGCATTGACAGACGAGGAGATTGCACCTTTATTTCCAAGGGAACAGACGGCGGCGTAGGAATAATGAAATCTCACGTTTCTGTAATGGGAGGCGACCACGACCTTTGCTTTACATCCAAAGCAGATGTGAAGATAAATAAAGTAAGATTTTTGTTGTAATTTGTAGTATTTAGTCACTCCCTTCATAAAATGATAATGGGACAAAATTGTCCCAAATAAATGTGAAGGTGATAAATATGTGCAACTATACAGAAAGAAGAAACACATCTGATAATTGGGAGTGTCCCTGCCCTTATAGGGACAGATGCGAAAGATTTTTCGAAAGCAACGAAAGAAGTGGTTGCGGCTCTGTAAGAAACAACCGAAACGGTTGCGGTAATAACAGAAGTAACAACAGCAGAAGAATCGGTTGTAGTATATGCAGCTTGTTCCGTGGTTGCTGTAACAGATAACTAAAAAATAGGCTGACACAAATTAGTGCTTTGCTGTCGCCATCTATATAAAATTGACAAAAAATCAAGGCCTTCTAAAAAAGACCTTGATTTTTTTAATAATGTAGTAGTGTTCGTAACTTGTTAATTCTATATGTAAGCCCTTCCATATTTATTTAACATCAGGAAAGGGTATATTTACAGTAGTCCCAAAATGCTTTATGTATATTTCATTTACTTGTTTTTTAAATCTATTTGGATTTTCAAGCTTTTTGGAATTATCAAGTCGTTCAAATAGTTCAAATTAAGCATCAACTAAATCTTTGAGGTAAGCATTAAGTTTTTCTTTATAATTTTCTCGCATGTGTCTATTCCTCATTTAAATGTAGTATTAAAAATAATATGCCGATATGACATTCACTGAATGTCATATTTTCATCATAACATAATACAATGAATTTGTCAAGCACTAAATGTCAAAGGAGTATGTTATGTTTAAAAATAAAGCCTCGTTGGGTAGAAATAATATATGCGGTGAAAAAATTAGTGAATTGAGAAAAGCCCAAGTACCAAAAATGTCGCAACGGATGTTGGCAGATAAATTACAACTTTTTGGTATAGATGTGGATAAAAATGCGATTCAAAGGATTGAAAGCGGACAAAGATTTGTTACCGATATTGAACTTTTGAACTTGGCAAAAATATTTAATGTCACCTGTAATGAATTGTTAAAACAATGTTGAGGAATATATTCAAATAAACTTTATATTAAAAAACACCGAGAGATTTTTCCTCTCGGTGTTTTGTTAATCAGCTATAAACTCCATTATGTCCCCAATATTGCAATTTAACGCGGAGCATAACTTGTTTAATGTTTTGGTTTCAATGTTATCGTTGACTCTTAATCTGCGAATAGTTTTACTGTCAATTCCACAACTTTCGCGCAACTGATATGCGGAGATGCCTTTTTTCTTCATCGTTTCCCATAATTTATCAAAAACTATCATTTTATCTCTTGCTCTATATTATCAAAAAGAGGACTGTCGAAAAATTGGCGTAAGTTTATGTTAAATCCATCACATAACTTCTTTAATGAAACAACACCCGGATTTTGGCTTTTCTCATTGAGCATACTATATACAGTTGAAGGGGAAACTCCTGAAATATTGGCAAGGGCGTTAATAGCAATCCTTTTTTCATCGCACAGCTCTAATATGCGTTTTGCAACCGCTTCTTTCGTGTTCATATGCCCTCCTGAAAAATGTTATATAATAATTGTAGCCGAATTTGCGATATATCGTGTGGGACATATCGCAAATTTTGAAAAGTGTGCTATAATATTAAAGGGGTGATATGGTATGGAAAGCAAAGAAAGTAAATATTATAAAGAAGTAGTAAAGCGAATAATCGAATTGCTTGACGAAATGGAAGAAAAGCAAGAATTAATGACGGTAGAGTGCTTTGACGAAGAATTAAAAAAGATATATAAAGAATTTTTCGGCGAAAAATAAAAAACAGGACACCATTTAAAGTGTCCTGCAAGTTAAATGAATTTAAATTATGCCTTGTTAACAGATCCAAAGAACCTTAGCCTCCCCTTGTGAAGGGGAGGGGGACCGCAATGTAAAAATAAACGATACGCACAAGCTATCGAAAGCGGTGGAAGGGTAGTAAAATCAAATAAAAAACAGGACACCGTTTAAAGTGTCCTGCAAGTTAAATGAATTTTAATTATGCCTTGTTAACAGAACCGAAGAGCTCCATCTTCTCTTTAACAGTAGCCTTGATAGCCTCAAAGCCGGGAGCTAAAAGCTTTCTTGGGTCGAAGCCCTTACCGCTTAAATCCTTGCCTGCTTCAATGTAAGCTCTTGTAGCAGCAGCGAAGGAAAGCTGACATTCTGTATTAACATTAATTTTGGAAACGCCGAGGGAGATAGCCTTCTTAATCATTTCCTCCGGGATACCTGTACCGCCGTGAAGAACGAGAGGCATAGAGCCAACCTTTTCAGAAATAGCACCAAGAACGTCAAAGTTCAAGCCTGCCCAGTTTGCAGGATATTTACCGTG
>JAGANX010000069.1 GCA_017623975.1 Clostridia bacterium | reverse complement strand
CGCTACGTTGATTGGAGATTGTTCCATAATGTCAGCTGTTTCAATTTGCTCTTTCTTGTAGCTTGGAGCTGTGTACCTCATAATTATATTTCCTTTCATATTATTATCTTATTATAAAATTACTTTTAACCGTTAGAAAATTATTCAGCCTTCGGTGCTAAGTCAGCGTGGCTCTTTGCGGTTGCTACCCTTACTGTTTCGCCGCCGTCAAGATAGTAGTATTCACCGTTATCTATAACGTAAGCGCAGAATACAAGGCTAACCCCTGTTTGGTTTTCGCTAATACCTGAAACACCAACATCAAAATAGTCGTGAGCTATAAAGTTTTGCTTTGCGATATATGTTTGCTTTGATTCAACTAAGTCGCTGTTTTCAGGATTCAACGGGTCAGCTACAACTGAAACAACAACTCCAAACTCAAAGCCTTCGTTTTGAGCAACGTAAACGTTGTATGCATCCTTGTTAAGCTTATAGCATTGAACCATTGAATGCTTACCGTTGATTGGCTTTTCTGTTGCAGAATAACCAAAATCAGTAAAGATAGCCGATACTGTGTCGCCCTTTAATACGTCATCACATCTGTCACATCTTGTAGCGTAGAAACCGTCTTGCATATAGCTTTCATAAACTATGCCAAGATAAATTGTGTGGCTGTGACCAAGGATAGTACCTTCAATTTCGCTTTCACCCATATTAGCACCGCAGAAGCAATAGTTAACGCCAAATGCATTGGAAATACAAGTAGCCGCTGTGCCGATTTCTGCCAAGTTAGGATTTGCAACGTGCATACCGTCACTTGTTTTTGTAGCCATAACAGCCGCAACCTTAGCAGTTATATCAGCATAGTTTGCCATATCATTTTGGGAAATGCGATAATCATACCTTGAACCGTCATAGCAGAAATACATGAACGAATCTGTGTTGTTTTGGTCATAGTGAATGTCAAGAATGCCCAAATCCTCAGGAGACTTGTCTGCCTTGTTTGCAAAAACCAAGTTAACATATTGTGCGTTCTTAGTTGTTACAAACTGTGTCATATCACCAAGGAATACTACTGTCTTTGGTGAATCAGCTGTTCCCATGCCTTGGAATGCGTTACGGGCATTAAAATCAACGTACTTTTCGCCAAATACAATAACATCATTTACGTTTTTACAATCCTGTAACAATGTTCCATCCTTGGACCATTGATTTGTATAAACATGACCACGTGTCGTTGTCAAGCTCTCGGGCATAAAATAAACCTTTGGTTTAGCTGGTAAATTGAGCTTTGTTAAATCAATTTCACCGTCAACCAAGCACTGACTAACAGTAAATGGTTCGTTTACAAAATACATATTTGTAGCGCCGCAGAACGGACCCTGTTTTCCACCGTTTATTCCAAAGCTTGTAATACTATCCGGCAAGTAAACCGCTGTAAGAGACACGCATCCCTCGCTACGGTTATCGTGAGAACCTATGAAACGGTTAATAAGGTCTGTTGTTCCGGCAGGAACACACATTGCAAGCAATTTAGGACAGCTTTTAAAGGTTCCACAGTTATTAAATGTAACCTTTGTGTAGCTTTCGCCGTTTGCAATTGCATTTCTGATTTTAGCGTCAACCTTGTCAAAGCTTACAAGTGTAAGGTTGTCGCAGAATGAAAACGCAGCTTGACCCACATAGTTAATGGTTGATGGAAATTCAACAAATCTGATTTGGTCACACTCGCTGAAGCAAAGATTGCCAAGAGATGTAACACCCTCGGGGATAATCAAAATACCGTTTGTCATCAAGCCATCAATATTTTTAAGCTTCTTACAGCCGTTGAAGGCATATATACCAAAGCTGGTGAGTTTGCCCTTTTCAATAAAAGCATCCAAGCCTGTGATGGTTTCAAGATTTGAGCAACCGTCAAAGGTATAGTTAAAAGACGAAAAGTTTGTAATTGTATCAGGCAAATCTACTCTTGTCAAGTTTTTACAGCTTTGGAACGCACTGCCTCCAATGATTTGAACTGTGTTTGGAAGGATTATTTGCTCACACTTACTACCGTGGAATGTAAGACTGCCAATCTCAACAAGCTGTGTTTTTGACAAGTCCAAGGTTCCGTTAGCAAAAAGACTTGTACATCCGTTCAAATCCTGTGAAGTGAATTTTCTTAACTCAGTCAATTCTTCAAAGTTAATATACTTCAAATTGCTGCAGCTTTTAAAGGTTTCTGTCTGGAATGCCACCGTATCCACAGGAACATAGATATATTGAAGCGACTTTGAGTTCGTAAAGCTCTTTGAAAAGCAATTGATTTTTTCACCAATGTGCTTATTGCTTGTCAAAACCACGTCCTTCTTCATATTAACCACAACCATTTTGTCCGTGCCGTAGGACACGCCATCAACCGTTATGGTAATTTTGTTAACCTCATATACGGTTTCACCATAAACCGTACCTGTCCAGCTACCCATATAGTCAACCTCGCCTGATGTAGCCGAGACATAAGCGTATGTGTTTACACCCGCTTCATCCGTTGCGGTTATGTACCAAATAAGTCCATTACCGTCTGTGTCCCAAATAGGACACACCGTGCCATCTGTCAAGGTTACTGCTTCTCCGCTCTTGTCAGGCTCGGCAGCACTGACAGAAAAAGCAAACAGAGAAACTATCATAACCATAAATATGGCTAAAAGAAATTTCTTTTTCATATTCTAACTCCTCTATGCTTTTTATTTATTCGCCCTTTGGGGATAAATCATCATGGCTCTTTGCGGTTGCTTCTATCAAAGTTTCACCACCGTCAAGGTAGAATACTTCACCGTTGTCAATTATAAACGCACAGAAGGTAAGGGCAACGTTTGTTTGTGCTTCGCCAATACCCACAACACCGATTTCAAAAATATCGTGTGCTATAAAGTTTTGCTCTGTTATGTACGTTTTCTTTTCTGCTATTAAGCTGTTTTGGCTTTCATCTAACGGATTTGTAACCACCGAAACAACAAGACCGTATTCAAGCTTGTGTCCAAGTGCAACGTAAGCATCAAACGCTTCCTTGTTTATACCGTATGCCTGTGTCATCGAGTGCTTTCCGTTTATTGCTTCTTCTGTTACGGAGTAACCGTAATCGATAAAGATAGCGCCGATTGTCTTGCTATCGTCAACCATCTTCATACCGCAATTTTCAACGGTACAAGTGTCCATAAACAAGATATTTTTGAAATAGTCCACCTCTTGCATTACTGCGTTACCTGCAAAAGTATGCTCCCCATTGTTATACGCTTCACAGTAGCTATAATTATAAACTACATATTTACCACTCTTGTCTTCAAGTGCCAAATAATCAGCATATGAAATAAGATTTGCTCTGTTTTCTCCTACAACATCCCAGAATGGTGCATTGTTGTTAGCTCCTGTATTATCAAGGAGAGCATTTAACTCATCCAATGATCCAACAAAGAAAATCTTTTCAAGAGCTGTATTATTGAAAGCTCTGTCCTCGATCTTTGTTGTTGTATTGTTGATGTAAATTGTCGTTAATGACTTACAATCATTAAACTGTGAACCAGTGATTGTTTTAACTCCTTCAGGGAATGCAAAGCTAACAACGGCAGTTCCTTGTATATTCCAAGGATCCATCGTTGTGAGTGTGCTTGGAAGCTTTATTCCTACGAGCGGAACATAGTTAAACGCAGCATTACCATTGATTGAGCAAAGTTTTGTTCTTGTTAAATCAAGAATTTGTCCTTCAAATAAGCGTTTAGAACCACCAAACGCATTTCCACCGCCAATAGCTCTCAATTCAGTCAAATCAGCAACATTAACATATTTCAATTTATCGCAACCATTGAACGATTGCAACTGAATAGCAACTGTATCGAGTCGTAAGAAGGCGTATTCAAGAATTTTATTAGCCCACTGAATTCCTTTTACACAATTAACTACTCCTCCTATATATGAAGAGCCACCCTCGTTAATCTTAACGTCATCATCCATTAGATTTAGAACAACTATGTTGCCCTTGCTAATATTTCCGCTTTCAAGTGCAATCCACATATCGGAAACCTCGTATGCATAAACAACACCAACTGTGCTGTTTCCTACATTAAAGCCGTATGTAGCCTTGTACCTTACTCTTTCATCGTCTGCACGAATGGATTGAAGCTCGCTACCATTCTTAAACCAAATGAGAGCATTACCATTGCTGTCGAAAAGGTTGCAAACTGTACCGTCATCAAGAGTTACGGTTGCATTTAAGTCAACCTTGCCGCTATGTACTGATTCTGCTGATACTGCAAGAGCAAATACACAAGCAAGAACAGCCACCATAGATAGCATCAAAAGAATTTTCTTTTTCATCCTTTCACTCCTTTTTTAATTTATTTTAAAACCAAATTTGGACAAGCTTAATTAAAGCTTTTTCGCTTTTTTCTTAATCATATCCACAAGCTTAACGCTTTGCGCTGAGCTTTCGGGAGTTACGAAATCAGGCTTTTTATTTTCTATAATGCAATTTACAAAATATTGCATTTCGTTAAGGTAACCATCATCATTACCAACATTGATGCCAAGGTCAACAGCCTCTGCCTTTGCTTCCTCTTCTTCAACAGGCTTGCCGTTTTTATAAAGCTTATCTGTTAGCTCCAAGCAACCGTTTTGGAACACTGCCAAGAATGTTGCGTGGAATGGAATACCTGTGTTATACCAAGTGCCTTCGCAGGAAACAAGTGTATCACCGTATGTCATATTAGTAACAACAGTGTCATTGTTTTCCTTCATATTGTAACGGTATGCTTGAATTGTGTCAGGCATACCAAGCACGCTTTGTACAAAGTCGATATCGTGAATAGAGAGATCGGTTGCAACACCGCCACTTCTCTTTTCATCTCTCATCCAATCCTCCCAGCTCCAAGCAGGGATACCTGAAATACGCTTCATATCAAGGCGGATAAGCTTACCAAGCTCACCTGATTCAATAACCTTACGCAATGTCATATAAGGCTTCATAAACCTTACAACATGGGCAACCATAAAGTTTTTGTCGGTTTCCCTTGCTGCTGCAATTACCTTCTCTGCATCCTTGCCATTCAAGGTCATTGGCTTTTCGCAAAGAACGTGATATCCTTTTTTAAGAAGCTTAATTGCCATATCCTTGTGCATATAGCTTGGTGTACAAATATCAATCATATCAAGTTCTTGATTTTGAAGCATTCTTGCAAGATTTGTATAAATTTTGATTTTTCTGTTACCAACCTTTTCCTTTGCAACGTCTTTTCTAACATCGCAAACTGCAACAAGCTCTGCATTTTCTATTTTTTCATAATTGTAGAAGTGGCATCCACCCATACCGCCAACACCTACTAAACCTACTCTAATCTTTTTAGCCATTGATTATTTCCTCCAAGAATTTCTTTGCGTAAAGCACGTCCTCAATTTGTTTGTCCCCATCAATTTCTCGCTCGATAGTGATAGAGCCGTTGTAACCGCATTTTTTAAGTTTTTCTATAAGCAGTGGGAAGTTTACACGACCGTCGCCAATTCTCTTTTCCTCACCGATATAGCGAGGGTCTGTTGGGTATTCGCCGTCTTTACCGTGAACTCCGCGAACATATTCACCAAAAACATCAACTGCATCGCAGGGATTAGCTTTACCGTACAAAAGCAAGTTTGCAGGGTCAAGGTTGATACCAAGATTGCCTGTGCCAACAGCAAGAATTGTTCTTTTCAAAGTGATTGGTGTTTCTTGACCTGTTTCAAACAAAAGATACTGGTCGTTCTTCAAGCAATACTCCGCAAGCTCCTTAATTGCAGCAACAACAGATCTAAATTCGTCAGTTGTTGGGTTTTCAGGCAAAAAGCCCATATGAGTGATAACATCTGTAACACCCATCATTTTTGCAAAATCAAAGCCTAACTTTAACTCCTCCATTCTCTTGTCACGAAGGAAAACAGGCACAATACCAAGTGTGTGATAGCCACCGATAAAGTTCCAGTGAGCCTCACCGCTCCAACCGCACCAAACGGCACTAATTTCAAGTCCCTCTGCATCTGCGGTTGCCTTAATTTTGTCAGCCCAATCCTTTGTCATCATACTGTGGTTCCATGCGCAAAGCTGAAAAGATTCAAGACCGTATTTTTTTACATCTTTAATTTTTTCAACAACATTGTCGGCAAGATGTACCATTGTTCCTAATTTCATAACGCACCTCGTTCTTACATATTTTTTCAGTATAATTTTACCATACCGTTTTTATTTTTGCAATACTTTTTTATAATAATATACAAAAATAGAGCCTGTGAATTTTCCACAGGCTCATTTGGGCTTAATTATTTATCGGAAAAGCTCTTTCCGCAAGCAGGACAGATAAGATCCTCCGGCTCGATTTCGCTATCAAAGCAGATGTTTTCACCACAGTGTGGGCACATTGCTTCCATATAATCACACTCATCACAGTCATCATCACAGCAATCGTCATCGTCGCAGCAGCAGTCACAATCATCATCGTCACAGCAGCAATCACAATCGTCATCACAATCACACTCTTCATCATAAAGGTATTCCTCTACCTCGCCAAGGTCATGGTCGATTTCTTCAATATAATCGCCAAGAGTTGCAACCTCGTCATCCATATCTGCAATTGTAGTTGTAATATCAGAAAGCAAATCAATAATAGCATTGATTACCTTACCCTCAGGCTTAGTTGAATCAATACCGAGGCCCTCTGCCAAGCCCTTAATATAAGCACATTTTTCAAGAATATCCATTTCCATTTTAAAATACTCCTTTTTTTCTTAGTTTATTAAATTTACGGGGTCGAAAAGCCGACCCCGAAAAATTTCAAAATTATTTGTTTACTCTTTCAAGGTATTCGCCAACTCTTGTATCAATTCTGATAAGGTCACCCTCGTTAATGAAGATCGGAACTCTTACCACTGCGCCTGTTTCAAGAGTAGCAGCCTTTGTAACGTTAGTAGCTGTATCGCCTCTAACACCAGGCTCTGTCTCTGTAATAACAAGGTCAACAAATGTTGGTGGCTCAACTGCGAAAACCTCACCCTTGATAGAGGAAAGCTTGCACATTTCATTTTCCTTAACGAACTTAAAGTTGTCACCAAGCTTCTTTGAGTCAACAGGAATCTGCTCATAGGATTCCATATCCATAAAGTAGTAAAGCTCACCGTCATTATAGAGGTATTGAAGCTCTCTACGCTCAACCTGTACAGTTTCAAACTTTGCTGTTGGGTTAAAGGATGCCTCACGTGTAGCGCCGGAAACAACGTCTCTATACTTTGTTCTTACAAAAGCTGCGCCCTTACCCGGTTTAACGTGCTGGAACTCAATAACCTGATATACCTTACCTTCCATTTCAAAGGTAACACCATTTCTAAAATCGCCTGCTGTAATCATTTAAAATTCCCTTTTCTTGGCGTTAATTTATTTAAAGAACAATTCCGCCACAAAATGTTCCTTGCCCAATAGGCATAATTCACACAAACATTTTACTATAAAGTTGCCAATATTGCAATAGGTATTTTCAATATTTTTTGATTTTTCTTAAATTTCTATTAAGTTTTTCGCTGATTTTGTTAAATTTGTTATACCGTTTTTGCGAATTACAACTAAATCTTCAATTCTTGTACCGTATTTTCCCGGAATGTAAATGCCCGGCTCTACCGTTACCACATTGCCCGGAACTAATATATTTTCGTTTGACGGAGAAAGAGCAGGACGCTCGTGTATTACAAGACCAACACTGTGCCCCAGGGAATGACCGAAATATCCTTCGTATTCCTTATAAATTATATCCCTTGCCACCTTATCCGCTTCACGGGAGTTTACTCCGCCGCCGCTTAAATATTCAAGGGCGGAGAGCTGGGCTGCCAGCACTGTGTTATACAGCTTTTTCATTTCCTCATCTGCCTTGCCGATGCATACGGTTCTTGTCATATCGGAATGATATCCGTTTACTGTCGCACCGAAATCCATTGTCAAAAATCCCTTTGTTAATTTGGCATTACCGGGTACACCGTGTGGCAAGGATGTTTTTTTACCGTTTATTGCAATTGTCTCAAAGCTTTTATCCTCTGCACCGTTTCTGCGCATAAAATATTCAAGCTCTGCCGCTACATCGTTTTCAGTTATATCGGTTGAAATTATATTCAAGATATGACTAAATGCTTTGTCTGTTATCTCTTGCGCCTTGCTGATTTGCTCAATTTCCCACTCGTCCTTCACCTCACGCATAGTAACCACAGTGTTGCCGATTGGCTTCCACGCATTTGGAACGCGGCTCTTTAAGCTTTCGTACTCGCTAACACTTACCTCTTGATCTTCAAAGCCTATGGATGTAATACCCTCTGCCTTTACAATATCTTCAAGCGTGCCCGTTTTCTTTGGTTCTATTACTGTAAAAGTATCGGACAAAAGCTCATTTGCAACCTCGATATAGCGAAAATCCTCAAATGCGTAGGCGTTTTTTTGGGTAATTAGCAAATAACCATCCTCATTGTCGAATTTTGTAAAATATCTATGGCTCGTTCTCGAAGTCAAATAAACTCCGTCAACCCCAAGGCTGTCAAATGTTCCTCTTAGCTTATTTATTCTTTCTTGCATAGCTCTATACCTCAATCATTACTTATTAAATCCTTTATCACTTCCGAAGCCACAATAAGCCCCACAACAGACGGCACGAAGGCAATTGAAGCAGGGGTGCGCTTACCCCTTTCCTTTTCGTCTATTTCCCGGGAAATAGGCTTTTCCTCGGAATAAACAACCTTTAATTTCTTAATTCCCCGTTTTTTCAGCTCCGTCCTCATAACACGGGCAAGTGGGCAAACAGATGTTTTATAAATATCACTGACCTTAAATGCACAGGGATCTAACTTATTTCCTGCGCCCATTGAGGAAATTATAGGTACACCAGCCCTTTGGGAAAGGACAGCCAGCTCTATTTTACCGCTTACCGTATCTATCGCATCAATGACATAATCGTATTTAGAAAGGTCAAACGCACCTGAATTTTCAGGAACGAAAAACATATTGATAGAATTGACTTTAATCTCGGGATTTATGTCAAAAATGCGTTCCTTCATAACATCCACCTTATATCTTCCCACGGTAGAATGTAGGTCAATTATCTGCCTGTTGATATTGGATAGGGACACTGTATCATTATCCACTAAGTCAATTTGTCCAACACCTGACCTTGCAAGTGCCTCACAGGTGTATCCGCCGACACCGCCAACGCCAAAAACGATTACACGCTTAGTCTTTAAAAGTTCAACCGCTTCCTTACCTAAAAGCATTTCTGTGCGTGAAAGCTCCTCCATATAAGCCCTCCCTCAATTTCTTTGGTTACAGTTTATCATAATAGGATAAAAAATGCAAATACTTTATTGCTTTTTTTCACCTTTTGTGGTAAAATTTTTATAATACAATTTTCAAAGGAGATTTTTATGAAGCCTTTAAACGAAACCATCAAAAATTTAGGTGTCGTCCTTGACAAGCTTTGGTATCAAATTCCTGTGTCGAAAACACCTGTTACCGGTATTAAATATATGCCTTGCGGATATAAGGTAGGCAGTGTCTTACCAAGCACAGAGGATTTTCTTCCCTTTGGCGAGAATGACACATGGGGCTTTGACCGTGATATGCACGTTTGGTTCGCATTTACAGTAGATGCATCACACCTAAACGGTAAGGAATTTAAGCTGGAAATTTCCACGCAAATTACAGGCTGGGATGCAACAAACCCACAATTTATCGCCTACGTTGACGGAAAAATCAGGCAAGGGCTTGACACAAACCATACATACCTTATCCTTTCGGGGCAAGACAAGTATGAGATTATGCTTTACGCATACTCCGGTATGGAGGCGCAAAGACAGCACCTTCGCTTGAATGCAAACATCATTGTTGAAAATCTTGACGTTAAAAAGCTCTACTATGACATCAACGTCCCCTTTGGCGCGCTTTCCTTCCTTGATGAAAACAGCTACGAATATCAAAATATCGCCACAATTCTTGAACGTGCGGTGAACAAGCTCAATATGTTAGCCTTACCCTCGCAGGAATTTTACGACTCCGTTATTGAAGCCGACAAGCTGCTGCAAAAGGACTTTTACGGCGAGTTTTGCAAGAGTCAAGATATTAAGTCTATTTGCATAGGACACACCCATATTGATATTGCTTGGCTTTGGACCATTGAGCAAACAAGGGAAAAGGCACAGCGCTCCTTTGCTACGGTTATCGAATTAATGAAAAGATATCCTGAATATAAGTTTATGTCTTCCCAGGCGGTGCTATACAAAATGGTAAAGGAGGAAGCACCAAAGCTTTATGCTGAAATCAAAGAAATGATAAAGGCAGGCAGATGGGAGGTTGAGGGCGCTATGTGGGTTGAGGCTGACTGCAACCTTTCCTCCGGTGAGAGCCTTGTAAGACAGGTACAGTACGGCAAAAACTTCTTCCGTGACGAATTTGGAATTGAGTCTAAAATTCTTTGGTTGCCTGACGTATTCGGTTATGCGGCAGCTTTACCTCAGATTTTGAGAAAGAGTGAGGTTGATTGGTTCGTTACATCAAAAATCGGCTGGAACGACACGAATACAATGCCATACGATACATTTAATTGGCAGGGTCTTGACGGAACGGGAATTAACACCCACTTTTTAACCGCACAGGATGAAAAAAAGGGCCGTGTACCCGAAAGATTTAGCTCCTACTGTCCCGACACAAACCTTTGTGTAATTGACGGTGCTTGGAACAGATACCAGCAAAAGGGACTTTCTAACGAAGCAATCGTTACCTTTGGCTACGGTGACGGTGGCGGCGGTCCTACCGATGATATGATTGAAAAAATCAGACGAGCAAGCAAGGGTGTACCGGGGCTTGCACAGGCAAAAATCGACACTGCATCAAGCTTTTTCAAAAATTTGAAGAAAAACATCGACAAAAAGCCCGAACTTTTACCTGCTTGGAGAGGCGAGCTTTATCTTGAATTTCACAGAGGTACATACACCTCTATTGCCAAAAACAAAAGGAACAACCGCCAGTGTGAATTTTTAATTCTCGACACGGAAGCTCTTTCTGTTATGATGGATAAAATGCGTGTCGCAAAATTCCCTAAAAAGGAATTACACGAGGCTTGGGAAACTATTTTGACAAACCAGTTCCACGATATTATCCCCGGCTCCTCTATCCCTGAGGTTTACGAAAGATGTGACAAGGACTACAAGGAACTTAAAGAATTGTTGGCGAAATACAGAACACAGGCATTTGAATACGTAGCGGAAAACGTAAACAAAAAGGGCTACGTTGTATTTAACCCACATTCCTTTAAGAATTCAAGCGTTGTTAAAATTGACGGCAAGAGTGTCTTTGTTAAAAACGTTCCTTCAAAGGGCTACTGTGTAATTGATAACATTGAAGCAAGAAACACAATTGAAGTGAAGGGAAGAACGGTTTACACAAAATACTACACCGCAAAATTCGACAAGGACTATAACCTTGTTTCCTTGTATGATAAGAAAAACCACCGTGAAGTATTAAAGAAGGGAATGCATGCCAACAGGCTTTTCGTCCTTGAAAATTACCCAACACAGTATGATGCTTGGGAATACCAAAGAAGCGCCAACGATAAGGAATATGACATTTTAGGCGCTTACGACGTTTATACGGTTGTTGACGGTGCAAGAACAGGTATCCACTACAAAAAGAAGCATATGGAAAGTGAAATTGAACAAATTGTATGGTTCTATGAGGATATGCCAAAAATCGACTTTGAAACAAGGGTAAATTGGGCACAGCAAAGACAAATTTTAAAGGTATCCTTCCCTGTTGATGTTAATGCGGACAAGGCAAGCTACGAAATTCAGTTCGGTACAATTGAACGTCCAACGCACTTTAACACCTCTTGGGACCAAGCGAAATTTGAGGTTTGTGCACACAAGTATGCTGATATTTCCGAGGGCAACTTCGGTGTTAGCTTATTAAACGATTGCAAGTACGGTCACGATATTCACAACGGAGATATGCGCCTAACTATTTTATCATCCGCTTGGAATCCCGATAATATGGGCAACTACAATGACCAGGGTGAGCATATATTAACATATTCTCTCTTGCCGCATAAGGGTAGCTTAGCATTAGCTGACACTGTTAAATACGCATATGACCTTAACCTGCCAATGACCGCTTATAAAACAGAGGGTAAGGGAAAGCTGGATAGTGAATATTCATTAGTCAGCGTTGACTGTGACAACGTAATTATTGAAGCTATAAAAGAGGCTGAGTATGGGGACGAAACTGTTGTACGTCTTTACGATTGCAAGAATATGCGTGCACATGCCACCGTTTCCTTCGGCTTTGATATTTCCGAGGCTTATATCGGTAACCTTAGCGAAAAGAAGCTCAAAAAGCTGACGGTTAAAAATAACAAGGTTTCCATTGAGGTTAAACCCTTTGAAATCGTTACTTTAATTGTAAAATAAAATCAAAATAACCTTTTGCTTTTCACTTAGCAAGAGGTTATTTTTTTGTTTATCAACATATAATTTAATGATTGTGTGGTGATAGAAATAAACAGATTACAAAAATATTTATTTAACGGCTTACTTTTGTCTGCCGTTGCCATTTTAATGCGTGGTGTTGCGGTTAGCTTTAACGTATTTGTAACCTCAAAGGTGGGCGCTGAGGGAATGGGGCTTTTAAACCTTACCCAAACGGTTTACGGCTTTGCCATAACCTTGGCAACCTCGGGAATCAATTTAGCTGTTGTAAGGCTGGTTTCAGGAGCTTTGCCCTATGGAAACGAAGAGTATTTTGACAAAAAAGCCGACAGACGTGTGCATAAAATTATGAGAAATGCACTTTTCTACTGTCTTTTCTTCTCTCTTTTGTCGAGCCTGCTTTTGTACAGCGGAGCAGGTATTATTGGCGCTTATGCGCTGGGGGACAAAAGAACTGTTCCTTCACTTAAAATACTTGCCTTTACCCTGACCCCTATTTCCCTGTCAAGTGCGCTGAACGGATATTTCAATGCTGTGCGCAGAGTTTATAAAAGCGTTATTGTGCAGGTATGTGAGCAGGGGGCAAAAATAACCGTTGTATCTGCCCTATTAGTTCTAATTGGTCCTAAGGGCTTAGAATATGCTTGTATAGCTGTGGTAGCGGGGGGCGCACTTAGTGAGGCTGTATGTGTAATTGTTTCCGCCGCACTATACTTATTTGACAGAAAAATACATAAAAGCAAAAGATTTAAAATTGTGGAAAAAGAGGGAAACACAGCCACTTCCTCAACGTTTTTTGATTTAAAAAGCATTTCTAAGGGGTGCTTTATCGCAAAAAAAGATTATAGCTCTCACAAGAAAGAGAACTCTATAATTTCCGTTGCTTTACCTGTGGCAATCAGCACTTACGTAAGGTCGGCGCTTTTAACAATTGAGCATTTGGCTATCCCTTGGGGGTTGAAAAAAAGCGGTGCAAGCTCTGTTGAAGCGCTTAGCTCATACGGTGTATTGCACGGTATGGTTTTTCCCGTTTTGCTTTTCCCTTCGGCTGTGCTTGGCTCCTTTGCCTCTCTTTTAATTCCGGAGCTTACAAGCGCACAGGAGCAAGGGGACACAAAAAGAGTAAACCGTATTGTCAGCCGTGTTTTCTTCTTTGCTCTGCTTTTTTCCATTGGTGTTTCCGGTATTTTTGTTTGCTTTTCAAACGAGCTTGGAGAATACATTTATAAAAGCAAGGAAGCAGCAGAGTTTATAAGACTCTTATCTCCCTTAATTCCCTTAATGTATCTTGACACGGCTGTTGACAGTATGTTAAAGGGCTTAGGTGAGCAGCTTTATACTATGAGAGTAAATATTGCTGATGCTTTCATTAGCGTATTGCTTGTACTTACACTGCTGCCAAGCATGGGTATTCACGGTTATGTTGTGGTAATATTTTTAATGGAGCTGTTTAACACATCTTTAAGCATTATGAAATTATTAAGCATAACCAAAATCAAAACCCCTGTTTTTACATGGACCTTTAAGCCCTTGATTTCTGTTATTTTAGCAACCGTTAGCACAAGGCTGATTTTTGGCAGTGACAAGATTTACAGCCTTTTCTCCTGTTTTTTTAACGCAAGGGCGGTATGCTTTATTGAGATTTTCTTTTGTGCTATATGCTATCTTTTATTTGCAAAAGCATTGTCAATTAATGTAAAAAAAGTATAATTTTTGAAAAATTAGCGACATTTACTCCTGTTTTTTACAATTTTTTCTATATTTTTATCCATCCTTTTCCACTGGAAAATATTGTTCCTTGAAAAAGAATTTTCTTGATGTTACAATTTTAGTGTAATTGCACAGCGATTGCAAAAAAACAACATAAGAAAGGATGGTTGAATGAAAAAAGCACTATCATTCTCATTAGTATTTATGCTTTTGCTTTCTTGCTTTTCAATGACAGCTTTTGCAAGCGCAGAGCCAAGGGCAAGCGTAGGCGTTTATATTAATGAGCAAGCATTTTGGGGCGGAGTAATAGTTAAGGACGCAACAACCTTTGTAGGTATCAGAAAATTTGCTACGTCTATGGATTCAAGCGCAAGGGTGAGCTACAACAGTAGTACAAAAACCTTAACCGTTTCAAGCAACAAGCTGTACTTAACAGCAAGGGACGGACAAAACTACATAGTTGCAAACGGCAGATACTTATATACTGAAAGTCCAATTTTCTTACGAAGTGGAACCATGTATGCCCCTGTTTTACTAATGGCAAAAGCCTTTGGCGCTAAAATCCGTTGGGACAGCCCCACACACTCCTTCCGTATAACAAGGGGTACAGGCGGTATTGTCAGTGGCGACAGCTTTTACCGTGAGGATGAGGTATATTGGCTTTCACGCATAATTAATGCAGAAAGTGGCGGTGAGCCCTTAAAGGGTAAAATTGCGGTTGGTAACGTAATTTTAAACAGGCGTGACCACTCGTATTTTCCAAACACCATTTACGGCGTTATCTTTGACAAGAAAAACGGTGTACAGTTCAGCCCAACGCAAAACGGTATGATTTATAAAGCACCAAACAGCCAAAGCATAATTGCCGCAAAGATTTGCTTAGAGGGCTACTCTATCAATGACGAAATTTTATATTTCGTTAACGCAAGTCTTGTGCCAAATTCTTGGGTAGTAAAAAACAGACCTCTTTATGCCAAAATAGGCAACCACTCATTCTATTATTAACTCCCAATTACCTCCAAAACATAAAAAACTCCGACACCTGTCGGAGTTTTTTGTGTTCAAGATATATAATTTTCATTTTCAAGCAAAGAACGAAGATCTTCCACAATATATTTTTGATCGTGATAAGAACACATAAAATGCATCAGCGCCAAAAAAACTATCATTAATATACTTGCGGCTACATCATCAGTTAGTTTAGTCGCCGGAAGCGCAGCTAAATATAGCAAGTTATAAAGCGGCCAAAAATATGTATATCCGCTTATCTCTCGAAAGTCACCTTTCTCCCGAACCCGTAATTTGAACCAATTTTTTGTTGATTGCAAATACTTGTGCCTACCTCTTTCTCCACTTTCATAATATCCATAATAACCTTTTTCATTTTTGTACAAATGCAATCCGATTCTTGACGAATTGTCATAATCCTCAAATGGATTTAAAGAACAGTGTTTATTAAATTCAAGATAATACGATAGTTTATCATCAATTTGTTCCATAGTCAATGTTGTTTTAATTCTGATAAATCTCATCTGTTTCTTGCACCTTTATCCTTGTTATTTTCTATTCCTTTTAATGTCTAAACGGATAATACCGACTACCATTGAAATAAGGTTCAAAATTTCGCTGGCGATTGCACCTACTGAGCCACTAAAAATGTTATAAACAAGCCACATTGGCGAGCTGAACAAGCCTAAAAAGCGTACCGCCTTGGCAGAGCCTAAACGAAGGCTAACGGTTATTATAATCATTGCAACAACAGGCAAAACCTCTATAATCAAATTTTGAACTGTTGGCTTTGTGCCGAAAGCAAGGAAGGTTAAGGGGTATGATGAAGCAAAGGCTAAAATAAATATTACAAGCCATACTACACTGTTTGCGTGTGTTTTTTCCTTAAAGTAAAATACCGCTGCACGCAAAGCCCCGACTAAATTCAGTATTCCGCCAACAAACGCCCCTAACATTAAGTAGTTTACAGCAAAGGTTGCTGCGGCAAAAAACTGACACATTGTAACACCCCTGTGCGTTTTTTGTTGAAACACAAGCAGGTTAAATATCATCCCTATAATTCCAAAAATTTGTGCTACGATTTCCATTTAAATGTCCTTTTCAAAGTATTTAGCTTCATTGTAGCACACGGAACCTATAAAGTCAATGCAAAGTCAACCTCTGATTTTAGTTTTATTTCTTATTTATTTGTGGCATTTAAGTAGTTTGCGTAAAGGGTGTCGCGCAGGACAGATAGGGTATTTTCATCCTTGCCGCCCACCGCTTTTCCGTCTATGGTTTTTACTCCCCTTGCCATTTTTGAGGAGCTGGTTACTATTATTTCATCTGCTTCATAAAGGTCCTTTACCGTATATTTTTCCTCTTTAACCTCTATTCCGTTTTCATAGGCGGCGGTTATCAAATGAGCTCTTGTTACCCCGGGCAAAATATACTTATCGCAGGGAGCTGTTATAAGCGTTCCGTTTTTCAAAATCGAAACATTACTGTGGGAGCATTCCGTAACTATGCTGCCACGGTGCAAAATTGCCTCCTCGCACCCTTTTTCCGTTGCTGCTTGTGCGGTAAGGACACTTGGCAAAAGGTTTAATGTTTTTATGTAGCAAAGCTCGTATCTTATATCCTCTTTTAAAACCGTATCCATTTTTTCATACACATTATCAAGCGGCTGTGGCTTTATCATAATGCAAAGATTGCCCTCTCCCTCGGTAAAAGAGTGGTTTCTGATACCTGAGCCACGGGAAACTTGGAAATACACAAATTTTTCTTCCCCTTCTACCTTTTGAACAAGCTCTTTAATTGTTAAGCTTAATTCGTTTTTGCACATTGGCGGGACTATACCTAAAATTTGACAGTTTTTATACAAGCGGTCAATATGCTCCCATAAAAGATAAGGGATATTATTTCGGCACATTACCGCATCATACACCCCGTCTCCAAAGTAGAATGCCCTGTCGGTTAATGGAACAGACAACTCATTTATAAGTCCTGTTTTGCCGTTATAATATCCCAAATTCTTCATTTAATTACCTCCAATTAAGTGCCTTAAAGGGCGTAAACATACTCCTCGTTCGCCTCTAATTCCACTGCGTGGTCGGCGCCCTCTATATTTATTATAGCAGTTTGCTTAATTGGTGTTACTAATTTAAGGTATGAAAGGGAGTTATTTTCCCATTCGATATCAACCTTTATATTGCCCTTTGCCAAAAGACCCTTGATAGAGCCCTTTTCCATTTCTGACGGTAATGCAGGCAATATTCTTATTTTTCCGTCCTCACACTGCAAGAACATTTGTGCAATACCCGCGCACACACCGTAGTTACCGTCAATTTGGAACGGTGGATGTGCATCAAACATATTTGCGTACGTTCCGCCTGAATGCCACATATCAACAGTGTCATCAGGCTTTGCAGGCATAAAGCGAAGCTGATTTTTAACAAGCTTCATCGCGTGGTCACCGTCTTTAAGCTTTGCCCATAGACAAACCTTCCAACCCATACTCCATCCTGTACCCTCATCCCCTCGTCTTTCAAGGGTACGCTTAACCATTTCTGCAACCTCGGGGTTGTTTTCCGTTGTTATAACATCAGCGGGGTAAAAGCCGTATAGGTGTGAAACGTGGCGGTGATATACATCAAATTCCTCAAACTCCTCGTCATATTCAAGAAGCTCACCGAATGAACCCTTTTTGTATATGCCGATATTATCCTTTTTCTCGTTTATTTCCTTTGTAAAGTCATCGCAAATACCCAAAATATCTGCCGCCTTGGAAATGTTTTTAAACAAATCCTCAACAATTGACTGGGACATTACCGCATACTTTGCAAGATATGTGAGCTTTCCGTCCAACCAATAGCTGTTTTCAGGTGAGGTTGAAGGAGTTACTATCCAGTTATCCCCATCCTTTTCCATAATTGAAAGGTAGAATTTTGCACTTTCCTTCATTATCGGATAAGCGGTTTTTTCAAGGTACTCTTTATCAAGAGTATATTCGTAATGCTCAAACAAGTGGCGGCAAAGCCATCCGCCTGACAAATTCCAATAGGCATACTGTGAGGAATTTTCCTTACCTGCGCCAACAGGAGTTGTGTGCGCCCACAAATCGCTGTTATGGTGGGCACAGAAGCCATCTGCGTGATAAAGCTCACGGGCTGTCTTTCTTCCGTTTATACTAATATTTTTAGTTTGCTCAATAATTGGCAAGTTACAGCTAACAAGGTCATTCATCAAAACAGGCCAATAGTTCATTTCCGCATTGATATTCAAGGTGTAGTTTGATGACCAGGGAGCATAATAGCTTTCGTTCCAAATGCCTTGCAAATTGGTAGCACGAGAGCCTTCACGTGAGCCTGCGATTATTAAATATCTGCCAAAGTTATAAAGAAGCTCGCACATACCTGCGTCCTTCTCCTTTTCCTTTAAGCGTTCATCCGTATCCTTATCGCTAACCTTACCGCCAAAGTCTGTTTTTACCCTGTTGAACAAGGCAGAAAAATCGTCTATATGAGCCTTTTTAATTGCTTCATAATCAATTGTGGAAAGCTCCTTCATCCTGTCAAAGCAAGGCTCAAAGGTCTTTTTGTTCGGGAGCTTATCAAAATCAACAAAGCTTGTTTCCGCACAAAAATATATAATTAACGAGTTGGCGTTTTCTACGGTAACGCTTTCCCTTGCGCCTTCCTTAACAGTACCATCTGTAACAGCCTTTGCAATTGCGCTTACCCTAACGCCCTCACCGTCATAATATACGGGCTTTTCATGTCTTATATAATCAGGTGCTAAGCTTGTTGGACATTCGCCTGAAAAATAAAGTGTGTCGTTAAATGAGGTAACGTGGCTCTTACCAACGCAATCTCCAAAAAGCTCATAGGAGACGGGCACAGATGTGGTAAGCTTAACCATTATGCAGTTGTGTGGGTTGGAAACAAAATATTCTCTTTTATGCTCAATTCCGTTTTCCTTATACGAAACTGTAACTATACCCTTTTCCATATCAAGATATCGAACATAATCGGTAATTTCGCCGCCTGCATTTAAGTTCTTTATAAAAAGTGTGCCTAAAAGCATATAGGAGCAAAGGTATTCGCCTGTGAAATTATTTTCAATTTCCCTTTGCGCCTCATACCTTTTACCCTCTTTCATCAAAGCCTTTGCCCTTTCATTAGCTTCAAAGGCGCCCTTTACAAAATTGTCCCCGGGCTTGCCTGACCAAAGAGTATCGTGATTCATTGATATTTTTTCAATGTCGGTTTTACCGTACACCATAGCACCCAGTTGACCGTTGCCAAGTGGAAGGGCCTCCTCAAAATGCTCCGCACTTTTTCCGTATTTAAGAATCTTTTCCATAATTACCTCTTATTTTGCTTGATTAAGCTTTTCTATACAGCCTTTGCACACACGCTTGTCGCCAAGTACAACATTATCCCTTGTTTCGCCACAAATGATACAGGCAGGTTGATATTTTCTCAAAATAACGCAATCGCCCTCAGTGAAAATCTCCAAAGAGTCCCTTGGATTAATATCAAAGGTATTACGGATTTCCATTGGAAGCACAATCCTGCCGAGCTCGTCCATTTTCCTTACGATTCCCGTTGCTTTCACAATAATATCCTCCTTATTTGCATACGCTATATAATATTATATATCCTAATTCGAGTTTATCACAATTTTCTACAATTGTCAACAAGCCCTTTCCAAATTTAACAATTTTTAACATTTTTTCTTTTTTCTACTATGAATATCAATATTTGGATAGGTACATAATCCTTGTAAATATGATAATCGGAGGTGCTTTATGATAAAAGGTTGTCATAAAAGTATAGTCTTTTTGAAGGATACAGGAAGCGAGCTGTTTGAGGAGGCATATTTTGTAATTAAGCCTAACGCCAAAAAAAGTGCTAATTATGATATTATCACCGAAGCTACAAATTTATTAAACGGTTACAACAGAAAAAGCAAGAGCCGCGGTAAGCTTGGCAGGCTGTTAATTTTTTCGCTTGGTGCTGTTTTGGGCTTTGGGCTAATGCTTTTTATCCATTTTTTAATTTAATGTATTCTATTGACTATTCCTTTTGAATATGATAAAATAAATGTATCATGTAATCGTAACAAAATAATGGGCATATTGGTGCGGGGACGTTATACGCACTCTTCCCTGCCTATTAAAGCAATCCGTCACACAGGGTGACGTGTTTTTGCGTACAACACGTATAAAAGCGATACGGTGCAATTGTAATACGAAAGGAATATTTATGGCTCAAAAAACAGAAGACAAGAAAAATGCAAAAGCAACTAAGCAGGGCTGGAAAAAGCCACGTGCTACAAACAAAAAAATGTCAGAGGCTAAAAGCCCCGCTTCTAAAAGCAGGACTACAAACAATAATATGACACAAAACACAAAAAAGAAGCAAACAAATACCAAGTTAAAGGTTTCGAGGAAAAAGAAGGTAGCTCCAAAGCCCAGTGTTAAGATTTTTGCCCTTGGCGGCCTTAACGAAATAGGCAAAAACATCACCGTTATTGAATGCGAAAATGACATTATTGTTATTGACTGCGGCATCGGCTTTCCTGATGACGATATGCTTGGGGTTGATTTGGTTATCCCCGATTTTTCATATCTTATAAACAATGTTGATAAGGTGCGCGGTGTGTTTATCACCCACGGTCACGAGGACCATATTGGCTCCTTGCCTTATCTTTTAAAAATGATGAACGTGCCTGTGTTTGGCACAAAGCTTTCCCTTGGTATTCTTGAAAACAAGCTAACAGAGCATAAGCTTTTACAAAATGCAAAATTGCACACTGTTTCAGCAGGCGACAAGGTTAGTGCAGGATGCTTTAAAATTGAATTTATTAGGGTAAACCACTCTATTGCCGATGCCTGTGCATTGGCTATCACAACTCCGCAGGGCATTATTTTGCACACAGGCGACTTTAAGCTCGACACAACGCCTATTGACGGCGAGATGATGGACATTGTCCGCTTAGGCACGTTAGGTGCAGAGGGAATTACTATGCTCCTTTGCGAGTCAACAAACGTGGAGAGGGCTGGTCACACGCCGTCTGAAAAAAAGGTAGGCTTTTCTCTTGAAAAAATTCTTGATGAGTATTCAGACAAAAGAATTATTATTGCAACATTTGCCTCAAATGTACACAGGGTACAGCAAATTATAGATGCCAGCGTCAACCACGGCAGGCGTGTTGCCGTAACGGGACGCAGTATGATAAACGTAGTTAACGCAGCGGTGCGCTTGGGATATATGCACGTGCCTGAGGGTGTGCTTATCGACATTGATGAGATTAAAAAGTATCCGCCTGAAAAAATAACTATTGTTACAACAGGCAGCCAGGGTGAGCCTATGTCTGCTCTTTACAGAATGGCATTTTCTGACCACGACAAGGTTTCCTTAACAGATAAAGACTTAGTTGTTCTTTCGTCCAGTGCTATACCGGGTAATGAGCCACTTGTTGGTAAGATTGTGAACGAAATGTACCGTCGAGGTGTAAATGTTTACCATGATTCCAGTGTTGAGGTGCACGTTTCAGGACACGCTTGTCAAGAGGAATTGAAGCTAATGCACGCACTTACCAAGCCTAAGTATTTTATGCCTGTCCACGGTGAATATAGGCATTTGATTCGCCACAAGGAGCTTGCTCAGAGCATGGGCATGAGTGCGGATAGAATTTTCGTTTCAGATATTGGAAAGGTTATAGAAATCAGCGACGAGGGAGCTAAATTTAACGGCACTGTACAAGCAGGCAAGGTATTAATTGACGGCAGCGGTATCGGTGATGTTGGAAACATCGTTTTGCGTGACAGAAAAAATTTAGCAGAAAACGGACTTATTATCGCCGTTGCTACCGTTTCCTTAGAGGAGGGCATTTTGATGTCAGGTCCCGAGATTATTTCCCGTGGCTTTGTTTATGTCCGTGAAAGCGAAGAATTGATGAACGGCGCTAAGGATATTGCCACAAGAGTAATAATTGATGCGCTTGATGACGGTGTGCGTGAATGGAACGATTTGAAAACCATTATGAAAAATGCTATTACTAAGTATATCTTTGCTAAAACAAAGCGAAAACCGGTAATTCTCCCCATTCTTTTAAACATCTAACTTTAAGAAAAAGTTCCCATTACATATTGTAATGGGGCTTTTTTTGTGCTATACTGTATGCTGATATAATTTGGGAATAATTCTGGTACGGAAGGAGAAATTTATATGAGAAAGCTGTTTGTATATTTGAAAAATTACAAGAAACAGTGTGTGCTTGCACCTCTTTTTAAAATGCTTGAAGCATGCTTTGAGCTTTTTATACCGTTAGTTGTTGCATCTATAATTGACATAGGTATTGCAAATAGGGATACCTCATATATCGTTTGGTGCTGCGTTATAATGGTGGCTCTCGGTGCTATTGGCTTAACCTGTACGCTTTTCGCACAATACTTTTCAGCCTTTTGTGCCGTAGGCTTTGTTTCAGCTATCAAGCGTGGCTTATTTAAGCATATTTCTTCCCTCTCGTATAGAGAAATAGATACTCTTGGCACATCTACTATGATAACAAGGATGACAAGTGACATAAATCAGCTTCAAACAGGTGTGAACCTGACCTTGCGTTTGTTTATGCGCTCCCCCGTTATTGTTTTCGGCGCTATGATTATGGCGTTTATTGTTGATGTGAAGGCATCTTTAATCTTTGTTATTACAATCCCCTTGCTTGCGGTTATAGTATTTGGCATTATTTTATCTACCATTCCGCTATACAAGAAGGTACAAGGTAAGCTTGATAAGGTAATGAACACAAGCCGCGAAAATTTAGGCGGCTCCCGTGTTATCCGTGCCTTTGGGCTTGAAGGACAGCAAAGCGATAAATTCCATAAGGAAACAGATGAATTAAATATGGCGCAACGGTTTGTTGGAAGAATTTCCGCAATTATGAATCCTGCGACATATGCCATTGTAAACATTTCAATTGCTGTTTTGATTTGGCAGGGTGCTATACAGGTTGACCTTGGAAATTTAACACAGGGTCAAGTAATTGCTCTTTACAACTATATGACACAAATCCTTGTTGAGCTTATAAAGCTGGCAAATTTAATTGTTACCATTACAAAGGCGGTAGCCTCCGGAAACAGAATTGAGGCAATTTTTGAAGTAGAAACGTCACAGATAAGCGGTGAGCTTAAAAAATGTGATAAGTGCGAATACGCCATAGAATTCAAAAACGCTTTTTTACGTTATGAGGGTAGCCCTGAATATACCCTTGAAAACATCTCCTTCAAGGTAAAGAGTGGAGAGAGTGTTGGAATTATAGGCGGTACCGGCTCCGGAAAAACCTCCCTTGTCAACATGATAGGCAGATTCTACGATGCGGAAAAGGGACAGGTTTTATATAACGGGCATGAGGTTAGCGAATATGACCTTGAATTTTTGCGTGAAGAAATTGGAGTTGTGCCCCAAAAGGCAGTACTTTTTAACGGTACTGTACGTGAAAATTTAAAATGGGGCAACAAAAGTGCAACGGATGAGGAAATCTTATTTGCTATCGAAAACGCCCAAGCAACAGACGTGCTTCAAAGTAAAAGTGAGGGGCTTGATTATGTAATTGAGGAGGGGGCCAAAAACCTCTCAGGCGGTCAAAAGCAAAGGTATACTATTGCCAGAGCCCTTGTTAAGCGTCCAAGTGTGCTTATACTTGATGACTCAGCCTCTGCCCTTGACTATGCAACCGATGCAAAATTGCGCCACGCTATTTCAAGGCTTGACTTCAAGCCAACCACCTTTATCGTTTCCCAAAGAACTGCATCTATTATGGGCTGTGACCAAATTATAGTTTTAGATGACGGTCGAATTGTAGGCATGGGTACGCACAGCGATTTGCTCAAAGACTGCTTAGTTTACCAAGAAATATACAACTCTCAATTTAAGGAGGAAAAGTGATGAAAAAGACCAATTTTTCCTCTGTTAAGCGAGTTCTTAAATATATTAAGAAATATACCGCTTTACTTATTTTTTCTATTTTACTCTCTGTTGCTACTGTGGCTTGCACTCTTTACATTCCTATCGTAATCGGACAGGCTATTGATGAAATTATTGGCAAGGGTGCTGTTGACTTTGACGTTGTTATTCCTTTGCTTGTGCGCGTTGTAATTATTTCCTTAGTTATTGCCGTTTTACAATGGATAATGAACACCATAAACAACAAAATCACCTACAATGTCACCCGTGATGTAAGAAGGGAAGCCTTTGATAAGCTTGGCTCCCTGCCTCTTTATTATATTGACTCCCATCCAAGCGGTGAAATTGTAAGCCGCATAATTAGTGACGTTGACCAATTGGCAGAGGGACTGCTTATGGGCTTCACACAGTTTTTTACGGGAATTGCAACTATTATAGGCACGCTTATTTTTATGCTCACATTAAGCCCTCTTGTTACGCTGGTTGTAGTTGTTCTAACCCCGCTTTCATTAGTAGTTGCCGGCTTTATTTCCAAGAGCACATATTCTCTTTTCAAGGTTCAAAGTGAAGCAAGGGCGCGACAAACAGCTATAATTAACGAAAGCATAGGCAATTTAAAGGTTGTAAAGGCTTTTTCCCACGAGGACGAGAGCTTGGAGGAATTTGATAAATCAAACGATAAATTAAAAAAAGCCTCTGTAAAAGCAATCTTTTTCTCCTCTCTTGTAAATCCTACAACAAGATTTGTAAATGCTCTTGTTTATGCGGCTGTTGCTTTGGTTGGCGCTTTGATTGTTATGGGTAACCTTGGCACTGCTATTACCGTTGGTACTCTTTCCTGCTTTTTAAGCTACGCTAACCAGTATGCTAAGCCCTTTAATGAAATTTCCGGTGTTGTTACAGAGCTACAAAACGCACTTGCCTGCGCCACACGGGTATTTGAGCTGATTGACGAAAAGCCAGAAGCTAAGGATAAAGAAAATGCACTCGTTTTAAAGGAAGCCAAGGGAGATATTGACCTTGAAAATGTTGAATTTTCATACGTCCCCGAAAAGCCTCTTATAAAAAACCTTAATTTGAAGGTTAGAAACGGGCAAAGGATTGCTATTGTTGGTCCTACGGGATGTGGAAAAACAACCCTTATTAACCTGCTTATGCGCTTTTACGATGTTTGCGCCGGCTCAATTTCGATTGGCGGTACAAATATCAAGGATATTACAAGACATTCCTTGCGCAAGAATTACGGTATGGTGCTACAAGACACATGGCTAATGGGTGGCACCGTGAAGGAAAATATTGCAATTGGCAAGCCTGATGCAAGTGACGAGGAAATTATAAATGCAGCAAAGGCTGCCCATGCCCATAGCTTTATTAAAAGGCTGCCTTTGGGATATGATACTGTAATTTCCGAGGAGCTTGGCGGACTTTCACAGGGACAAAAGCAACTGCTTTGCATTTCAAGAATTATGCTTTCCTTGCCGCCTATGCTTATTCTTGACGAGGCAACCTCTTCCATTGACACAAGAACTGAATTAAAAATACAAGAAGCCTTTGCTTCGCTTATGAGTGGGCGCACCTCCTTTATCGTTGCACACCGCTTATCTACAATTAAGGAAGCAGATTTAATTCTTGTAATGAACAAAGGCAACATTGTGGAAACGGGAAGCCACCAAGAGCTTCTTGACAAAAAGGGCTTTTACTATAACCTGTATCACAGCCAATTTGAACACAGTGAGGAGCTTTAAAACCAACACAGCAAAGGAGCCCTAAAAATGAGGAAAACTAAAATTGTATGTACAATTGGTCCTGCTTGCAGCAACGAAAAGACTTTGACAGAGCTTTGCTTAGCAGGAATGAACGTAGCACGCTTAAACTTTTCACACGGCACACATGAAAACCACCTTGAAATGATAAATTTAATTAAAGGCGTGCGTGAAAAATTAAACCTGCCGATTGCTATTATGCTTGATACCAAGGGGCCGGAATATAGAATTAAAACCTTCAAGGACGGACGAGTTACCCTTGAAGACAAGGATACCTTCACCTTTACCACCCGTGATGTTATAGGAGACAACACTATTGTTGGTGTATCCTACTCCGGCTTGATTAAGGATTTAAGCGTAGGGGACAAAATCACAGTTAATAACGGCTTGGTTATTTTTGAGGTTAAGGAGCTTACCGATACTGATGCAATATGCAAGGTTTTAGTAGGCGGCGAGCTTTCCAATTCTAAGAGCATGAGCTTTCCAAATAAGGTTTTAAACCAAACCTATCTTAGCGAACAGGACAAAAGCGACTTGCTTTTTGGAATTAAAAACGACATTGATTTTATTGCGTGCTCCTTTGTTTCGAAAAGACAGGACTTAATAGACATCAAGGAGTTTTTAAAGGCAAACGGCGGCGAGCACCTTGATATTATTGCTAAGATTGAAAACAGAAGCGGCGTTGATAACATTGAAGAAATTTGTAAGGAATGTGACGGTATAATGGTTGCCCGTGGAGATTTGGGCGTTGAAATTCCTTTTGAGGAGGTACCGTCAACCCAAAAATACCTTATCACTAAATGCAGAATGCTTGGTAAGCGTGTTATCACCGCAACCGAAATGCTTGAATCAATGATTCACAACCCACGCCCAACCCGTGCAGAGATTTCTGATGTGGCAAATGCAGTTTATGACGGGACAAGTGCAATAATGCTCTCGGGTGAAACCGCTATGGGCAAATACCCTGCGCTCACAGTTAAAACAATGTCGAAGATTGCCGAAAAAACCGAATCCTGTATCGATTATTCCAAAAATTTCTCTACGTCCGGCTTCACAATTAAAAACTCTGTTGACGCAATTTCCCACTCAACCGCTTGTATGGCAATAGACATAAAGGCAAAAGGAATTGTTGTTTGCTCAATTTCCGGAAGCACCGCCCGAATGGTTTCCCGTTTTAGAGCTCCCATTGACATAATAGGAATGACAACCAACGAAAAAACCTGGCGCAAGCTTGCTCTTTCGTGGGGTGTTATACCTGTAATGACCGAAACGGTTAACTCAATTGACGTGCTTTTTTATATGGCGACAAAAGCCGCTAAGGATGTTTTCAAATTGAAGAAGGGCGACCAGCTTGTTATCACAGGCGGTATCATCAACGGTGAAAGCGGAAATACCAATCTTATAAAGCTTGAAACCATATAACAAAAAAATCAGAGCTATCAGCTCTGATTTTTTTATTGTTACAATTATTCAAGGTTGTTTGTTTCTTCGGCAAAAGTAATTTTCTCTTGCTTCTTTTGAGTTACTCTTGTTGGGCAGAACATTGAGCATACCGCAAACACCACCATAAGAATAACGCCGGCACCAACGCCAAAGCTATAGCTCCTTATCAAGTAGTCCTCTATAAGCCCTTGCATAAAAATCACAACGAATATTGCTATTGCTAATGCGCAAACGGCAAATATTGCACTAAGGATTTTTCCAAGCCAAACAGTTTTGGCACTGTATTTTCCTGCTGCAAAGAAATAAAGGTTTTGCCAAAGAATCAAAAGCGTGGCAATTGCCATTAAGATAAACGGTATGTAGCCAAGTGAAAACAGAAACGGTATTGGCGCTTGTACCTTTGAAGACAGAAGCACTGAAAGGATTGCTATGTTTTGAATTTCACCTGCGCCCTGTGTCGCTTCTGCTTTTGATAACCATTTATACGTGTCAAATTTATTTTTAAAATAACTGATTTTTTTCGAGGTTGACATTTTCACAACATATTCAACATTTTCCTGATGGGATTCTGATGGTATGTAAAATTCGGAAAAACGTACAGCCTTATGATTTACCGTTATATTTGTTACCTTACCGTTTTTAAGCTCGGTTTTAAAGCTTGCGCTAAATACAGGTGCAAAAGCCAAGCAAAACGTTGCTACAGCAAGCGAGGTAGCAACCATTCTTGTTATCACAACACCTACCGAATCCCGTTTTGTGAATATCCAACGAAGCACCATTGCCACTGCTATTACCAATACAGATATCACTATTGACCAAACAGATATTTTTGAAAGCTTGCCGCCTATGGACATATAGCTTGCAACATAAGTAGCCAAAAGCATAGCGGGGGCAGCGGATAACATTCCAATTGCTTTTCTCTGTATTCCTTTACCGTCAAGCTTCGGAATTAATCCGATTGTTTTAAGCAAATTGAAAATTGCAAAAACAAGGAAAGCAACTGCAAACACAATATAAATTAGCCCAAATACTGCACTTACAACGTCAGGTGTCGTTATACCCACACCTTCGCTTTGCATTTCCGCCCTAAGAAAAAGGAAGAGCATTTTATTCATTTTTCTTCTTTCCTTTGAAGAAAGATCTTCTATATCTTCCACATCAAAATCAGCAAATTCCTCCATCAATTCCGTAATTTCTTCGTAGAGGTCGCTGTCCTTAATGTCGCCACTATCCAATTCCTTAAAGCTATCAAATACCAGCGTTGTTTGTTCAATAGCGTTTAAGCCGAATTTAATGTCTCTAATATCGTCTGCATCCCCACCCAAAAAACCACTAACATCTTCAAGTGGAAAATAGCAAACGGGCATAAATGAGCTGATTAGCACAAAAATTGAAGCTATCAGTATAAGAGCGCTTCGGATAAGAGGTATTAATGGAACGTTCAAGTTTATCTTCGCGGTATTCTTTGGATTGTCCGCCACAGAAGCACTTTGATTTTCTTTCATAATTGATGTGGGGGCTTCGCACGGTGTTTTTTCCACTGTAACATTTTGTGGATTTACCACCTTCACCCCAGCTTCAGGCGTAACGGCTTTTGCTGCTGTCACTTGGGTAACAGCAATTTGCTTTGCACCGCAAGCGGAACAAAAACGTGCGTCATCATTTAACGGAGTTCCGCACATAGTACAAAATTTCATTTCTTTCTCCTTTTTCAACAGATTTTTCTAATTAATTATACCACGTATAAATCTGTTTGTAAAGATAATATGCACCAAAATGTTGTTTTTAACATCAGTTATTCTGCGGAAATAAGGTAGAGATAAACAGGTTGTTCACCGCTTATCTACAATTAAGGAAGCAGATTTAATTCTTGTAATGAACAAAGGCAACATTGTGGAAATGGGAAGCCACCAAGAGCTTCTTGACAAAAAAAGGCTTTTACTATAACCTGTATCACAGCCAATTTGAACACAGTGAGGAGCTTTAAAACCAACACAGCAAAGGAGCCTTAAAAATCAGGAAAACTAAAATTGTAGCAAGATCGCCAACATATAATAAAAAATCAGAGTTCATCACTCTGATTTTTTTGTTCTTCTGTTTTACTTTTATTACGTTTAAGGCTGCTTTTTAGCTTGGCAAATTGAGTTTTCATAACGCCCAAGGTTTTTTCGTCCCTTGGGAAAAACAGACGTAAAAACAAAATTGTAAGCGCCACGGTTACGATTTTTTCGGGAGTGAAGGGAAACCACAAAAATGCAAGATAGCCCCCCGCTACCCAAATCATCCATTCAATATGATAAAAGGTACCTATACCAAGCATAACATATGACCAACCGTTTGTAATCATCCACGCAAGAGCAATACACAAAAGCAACCGCGGATTAGCAAAAAACTGTAATATTACTTTAAGCTTTCTTTTCATTTATACTCCTACAACAAAAGTGTGATATCCGTCAAGAAAGACTGTTCTCTTGTTTAATGATATCACAAATTTATGTCCTTTTGTTGAATTACTCCAAAGAAATTATAAAATAATATATCGGTTGTCCGCCATTATACAAATTTATTTCAACATCGCTGCCCTTTAAGATCCTTGCAAGCTCTTCAAGTACCCTTTGCGCATCATATTCACTAACATCTGTACCGTAATAAATACTAACGGTGTTTTTTTCTTGTTGCTTTATTTTTTCGCCTATTGTATCAACTATATTAAAAATATCATACCCGCTTTCCAAAAGCTGATTTTCCTCTAAGGCAAGATACTCGCCCTCTTTTATATCAAGCCCGTCAAGACTTGAATTGCGTGCCGCATAGGTTACCTGAAAGGTAGATACTCCCTGCGCCATTTCATTCATAGCTTCTTCGTTTTCATTAGGTCCCGTGCTTTCATCAAAGCCCAGCATAGCACTTATTCCCTGAGGCACGGTTTTAGTGGGAATAACCACTATATTTTTTTGACTTAGCAAAGCCACCTGCTCACATGCCATAATTATGTTCTTATTATTTGGTAAAACAAACACGGTGTCCGCGTTTATCTGATTTACCGCATATTCAATTTCCTCACAGGAGGGGTTCATTGTCTGCCCACCTGATACTACATAATCAGCTCCAAGCTCTATAAAAAGCTGTGTTAACCCTTCTCCGCTTGCTACCGCTACGAAGCCGTACGGCTTAACCTCTGACTTTTTTTGCTGTGCTACCTGCATCCCAATTTTATCTGTGTGCTGAGTGCGCATATTTTCAACCTTTACAGTTTCATACTCACCGTATTTTAAGGCTTGACCCAACACCTCATAAGGCTCATTTGTATGGATATGAACCTTTATAATTTCACCGTCATCAACCATAACAAGGCTATCGCCCATAGTGTTCAAATATACTTTAAAGCCGGATGTATCCTCATTCTCTTGCTTCTTTTTCACTATAAATTCCGTGCAGTATGCAAAGGTTATGTTTTCTGTGTCATAGGAGGAAAAGTCTGCCCCTGTGTGCGGTTTTGTTGCATTTGAGGCTTCTCCTTCCAGATGAAGCTTGCCGCCGTTTAAGGTTTGGTGCATAGACTTCATAACAACAAGCAATCCCATTCCGCCTGCATCCACCACGCCCGCCTTTTCAAGCACCGGGTTTTCCCGCGTTGTTTCCTGCAATGCCTTTTCTGCTGCTTTTATTGTAGCATCCAATACATACTCAAAGCTATTGCATTCCTCAGCCGCTGTTTTTGCCGCCTGCGCACATTTTTTAGCAACGGTTAGAATTGTGCCCTCCGCAGGCTTTTCAACTGCGCTGTACGCATCCTCCACTCCTTTCAAAAGTGCCTTTGCCCATGTAACACCATCACATTCGATTGTGTTTTTTAAGCCTTTTGCAATACCGCGAAACAGCAGGCTTATTATAACACCTGAATTTCCGCGTGCTCCTCTTAACATAGCACGGGCGGTTTTCTCCGCAGCTTCATCTATCCCTTGATTTTCCTCATTTAAAAGCTCCTTTGCCGCATTTGCAACCGTTAGGGACAGGTTTGAACCTGTGTCACCGTCAGGAACGGGAAATACATTTAAGTCATTTATTTCGCTTTTGTTTTTTTCAAGCTCATATGCGGCATTGATTATTAGATTCCTGTAATCCTTGCCGCTTATTTTTTCGTGACTTATTTTCTTTGACTTAACCATTTACTCAACCCTTTCCTTGCCGAAGAAAAACAGTGCAACCGTACCCGGTCCTGTGTGAGAACCGATGGTTGTGCCTATGTTGTTTATTAGAACCCTTCCGTCTAAAAATGGAAAACGCTCCTCCACTAACCTTTTAACCTCCTGTGCATCCTCATAGCAATCGGAGTGAGATATAAAGCATTTACCGTTATAGCCTAAGCCGTTTATGGCATTTTCTTCCATTTTATCTACTATTCTACGTATTACACTGCTTTTACCTCTTATTTTTTCCTTTGGAACAAGCTTTCCCTTTTTATCAACAGTTAATAACGGGCAAATTTTAAGTATAGTGCCAAACCATCCCGCAACCCTTGACACTCTACCGCCTTTTACATAAAAGGTTAAATCGGTTGAGAAAAACCAGTGCTGTACTCGAAGCTTGTTTTTTTCTGTCCAGGCATACAAATCGTCTATGCCCATTCCCTCTTTTCGCAATTCTGCCATTTTATCTACTAAAAGACCCATCCCGCTTGATGCACCAAGTGAGTCAACGATATAAATTTTCCTTTCGGGAAATTCTGATTTCAATTCCTTCTCCGCAATTTTTGCAGATGCCTGCGCACCTGAAATGCCCGAAGACAAATTTAGTAGAATTACATCTCTCCCCTCGTTTAAGAATTGATATAAAAATTCCTTATAGCTTTCCATATTAGGCTGTGTTGTTTTACTGTCGCAGCCTTGACTTAGCTTTTGGTAAAAGCTTTCATGACTCATTGTTTGCCCTAAATCATCCTTATATTCCACATCGTTTAAGAAATAAGAAAATTTTACATACTCAACCCCAATGCGTAACATATGGTTAAGACTTATGTCAGCAGTTGAGCATGTTGCGATTACATAGTTTTCCATTTTTTGCTCCTTTCGTAGCATATTCATTGCCACATAAAATATTTTACCAAACATGGAGCAAAATGTCCCCCTACTCTTATATTCTCCCATTCTATTATCAAAAAAGCTCACTCTACTGTGAGTAGAATGAGCTTTTTGAAACAAATCAAAAGATTATTTTGTTGAAAATTCGCACACAGGGTGGCATTTTTTATTGATATACTTTTTATTCCTCGTCATTTTCCTTTTTCACCGCTTCCGCCTGCTTTTTCCCCTTGCGTTTAAATAAATCAGATGTTTTTTGAACTATGGAAATAGCAAGTCCCATTTTAAAGCACAAAAAAACCACGATTTGAACAGGAATTCCCACCAAGAAAAGCTGCCAGCAATTGTAGCTAAGAAGCGCAACATATATTGTACCAATAACCGACCATACTAAAATTGAGATGTAAAAGAACGTCCATTTCCCGTGCCACCATACAGCAGAAAAAATAATCTGTACGACACAAATAAGAGGCACAATATAAACGAACATTTGCCAATAAAAGATATCTTTTGCCAAATATAAAATAACGGATATTAAAACCGTTATTGCAATAATAGATGTCAGCACAATTTTTGTTAAAAGCCTTTTTGTGTTGCGAAGCGGTTGCGTTTCCACCCGTCTGTCCTGCTCGGTATGCTCCTCTAACAGATAATCAACACTTACTCCAAAAAGCTCGCTGATTTGTGTTAAAACATATACATCAGGCAGTCCTTCTGCCCTTTCCCATTTGGAGATGGTTTTATCGGAATAATTCAGACGTGCACCAAGCTCACTTTGCGTCATATTATTCACTGTGCGTAAATAGAAAATGTTCTGTGCAACGTTTTGTTTAAGCTGACTAAGTTCCATAAACTCCCCTCCTCTTTTTGAAACATTTTACCACTTTTTTCTTGATTAGTCAATAATTTTGCCAGATGTTAACACAAATTTAATCTTTGTATTTCGACACGTTATACCCTGAAAGACCACATTTTATTAAATTCCGTCAAAATAAAACAGACAGGCGCACCTGTCTGCTTTAATGCAAAATTTCAGATAGAATGTAATTGCTCACAAAATAGCCTCTCCTTGTAAATGAGTAATGCCCGTCTTGGTGAACGACATAGCCGTTTTTTAAAAAATCCTTTAATTTGGGATACTCATCTAAAAAGCTCTTATTAAAAGCTTTAAAAAACTCACCTTCATCAACACCGTCACTTAGCCTTAGCCTAAGCATGACGTATTCATCCATTTTATCTGCAAGTGTTGTTTCGGCATCATTTACGGTCTCCATAATTCTTTCGGAGCTGCCGTCAATATATTTTTGAAAATTCGCATCATAATAATAACGCACGCCGTCAAAGTAAGAATGTGATGAAGGTCCGAAGCCAACATACTCTTGGCACAGCCAATATTTCATATTATGGCGCGAACGGTAGCCTCTTTTTGAAAAATTGCTAATTTCATACTGCTCATAACCGTTTTTAGAAAGTGTATCACACAGACACATATACATATCATAATCTTCATCCTCACTTGGCAGTGAAAGCTTATCTCTGTTTTTGCCAAAGGGAGTATTTTCCTCTATTTTTAGCCCATATGCAGAGATATGCTCAGGTGAAAAACCGCACACGTAGTCAAGCGTTTTTTGAAAATCGCTTATTTTCTGGTTTGGCAGACTGAACATAACGTCAAGACTGATATTATTGAAACCGCACTCCCTTGCCAAATTGAATTTTTCAAAGGCTTCCTTACTTGTGTGCGCCCTGCCCAAGCATTTCAACTCCTTATCATTGGCACTTTGCACCCCTATGCTGAGGCGGTTAATACCTAACTCCTTATAGGTCAAAAGCTTTTCCTTTGTTATAGTGCAAGGATTAAGCTCAATTGTAAATTCCCCACCCTGTGTCGTATTTAAGTGCTTTTTCACCGCACCCACAAGGCGAATAACGGAGCTTTTTGAAAGAATACTTGGCGTGCCTCCGCCTATATAAACCGTATCAAATTCACAGTTGTCATAAAGATGCTTTTCTTTTTCTATATGCTTACAAAGCGCGCTAATATATAATTCTTCCTTTTCCTTGCTATGCGGCAAGGAATAGAAGTCACAATAATTACACTTTTTTACGCAAAAGGGAATGTGAATGTAAAGACCTATCCTTCTCATTTTTCACTATCGTCAAGTTTAAGCACATCCATAAATGCTTCGGGGGTTACCTCAACAGAGCCTAAGCGACGCATTTTCTTTTTACCCTCTTTTTGCTTTTCAAGAAGCTTTTTCTTTCTTGTAATATCACCGCCGTAGCATTTAGCAAGCACGTCCTTGCGAAGAGCGCGTACAGTTTCACGGGCTATAACCTTTGAGCCGATAGCTGCTTGAATAGGAATTTCAAAAAGCTGTCGAGAAATGTTGTCTTTAAGCTTTTCAGCTATTTTTCTTGCCCTTGCATATGCCTTTTCAGAGTGAACGATAAATGTTAGCGCATCCACAATCTCTCCGTTAAGCAAGAAATCCAGCTTAACCAAGCTGCTTGGCTCATATCCGGCAAGCTCGTAGTCAAGGGAAGCATAGCCCTTGCTCCTGCTTTTAAGTGCATCAAAGAAGTCATATACTATTTCGTTCAAGGGCATAATGTAGTGAAGCTCCACACGTGATGAGTCAAGATACTTCATATCCTTAAACACGCCACGCCTATCCTGGCACAAATCCATTATGCCGCCAACATACTCCGTTGGGGTAATTATGCTTGATTTAACAGTTGGCTCATAAGCGGTTTTTATTGTGTCTGTTGGCGGGTAATTGGATGGGTTATCAACCAATATAACCTCGCCGTTTGTCTTTTCAATCTTATAAATTACGCTTGGCGCTGTGGTAATCAGGTCAAGATTAAACTCCCTCTCTAAGCGCTCTTGGATAATTTCCATGTGCAAAAGGCCAAGGAAGCCGCACCTAAAACCAAAGCCAAGGGCAACTGACGTTTCTGCCTCAAAGGATAGCGCCGCATCGTTAAGCTTTAACTTTTCAAGTGCATCACGAAGGTCGTTATACCTTGCACCATCCGCAGGATAAATACCGGAAAACACCATTGGAAGTGCTTCTTTAAAGCCTTGAAGTGGCTCACTTGCCCCGTTTTCCACAGTGGTAACAGTGTCACCAACCCTTGTTTCACTAACAGTTTTTATGCTTGCGGTTATATAACCAACCTCACCTGCTGACAAGCTTTCCGCCTTTTGCAGTCCAAAGGCATTTAAGTAGCCAACCTCCACAACATCATACTGCGCACCTGTGTTCATCAGCTTTATTTTGTCTCCTGCACGAAGCACGCCGTCTATTACACGCACGTAAACCACTACGCCTAAATATGCGTTATAGTGAGAGTCGAAAATCAAGCATTTAAGCGGCTTAGTCTCATCCCCCTTTGGTGCAGGTATTTTTTCCACAACCGCATCAAGCACCTGATCGATATTAAGTCCAACCTTAGCGGATACCGCAGGACAGTCCTCAGCTACAATACCGATAACGTCCTCAATTTCTCCCCTTACCCTATCAACATCAGCAGAAGGCAGGTCAATTTTGTTAATAACAGGAACAATTTCAATGTCGCAATCCACCGCCAAATAGGCGTTTGCAAGAGTTTGCGCCTCTATACCCTGTGTTGAGTCAACAACCAGCAAAGCACCCTCACAAGCGTTTAATGACCTGGAAACCTCATAGTTAAAGTCAACGTGGCCCGGAGTATCAATCAAATTTAAGGTATATTCCTGACCGTCCCTATGCTTATAGTCTATACGAACAGCTCGGGCTTTGATTGTGATACCTCTTTCACGCTCCAAATCCATATTATCAAGGAGTTGCTCCTCCATCTCACGCTTTGTAACAGCATTACAGTATTCAAGAATTCTGTCAGCCAAGGTTGATTTACCGTGGTCTATATGCGCAATAATAGAAAAGTTTCTTATATTTTTCTGTTTTTCGTTCATTTTCAAAATCCTTTCGGAAAAATTCACAGTTATTTTATCACAAATATTTTTATTGTGCAAGTATTTTTATATAAATAATATAATGTGCTTGAATTTTCTAATTACCTGTTGTAAAATGGAAATAACCGATTTATTTGATGTTAAAAAGACTTTATTACTAAGGAGAACTCATGACACAAAAGGAAAGAATGGAAATGGGACTTATTTACTACTGCAATGATGAGTCCATATTAAGCGACCAAGCTCTTTGCTTGGAAAAGCAATACGATTATAATGCTACCCGTCCCCTTGAAAGCAAAAGGCGTGAACAGCTTTTAAAGGAAATGTTTGCGGAAATTGGCGAGGGCACTTACATTGAGCCGCCTCTCCACTCCAATTGGGGTGGTAAAAACACGCACCTTGGCAAATGGGTGTATGCTAACTTTAACTTAACCTTGGTTGACGACACTGATATTTATATCGGTGACTACACTATGATAGGTCCTAACACGGTTATTGCAACCGCCGGCCACCCTATCGACCCGGAGCTTAGGCAAAAGGCCACACAGTATAACAAGCCCGTACATATCGGTAAAAACTGCTGGCTTGGGGCAGGAGTTATTGTAATGCCGGGTGTTACTATCGGTGATAATACAGTAATAGGCGCAGGCAGCATCGTTACAAGAGATATCCCCGCAGGCGTTGTAGCGGTTGGTAACCCTTGCAGGGTCATGCGCAAGATTTCCGAAAGGGACAAAAAATACTTTTTCAGAAACGAAGAAATAGATTGGGAAAATCTTTAATAATTAAATGCAAAAATCAAAATTGGCTCACCTTACAAGTTAGTTTTGTTTTTTGCATTTTTATGTTGATTTTTTTATATATTCTGTGATATTATATTTATATTAAAGCTGGGAGGTGAAAATATGTTATTCGGTAAGCATATTAACAGATACTATTTAAAGCATTTGCCTGTGCTTATTTTAGGACTTTTGGCACTTATTTTGGTTGACTATTTTCAGCTTTTGATCCCTGAACTATATAGACAAGTCATTAACGGTATCAGTGACGGATACGTGGTGCTTGACGGGGTAAGACATGACTTTACCATTACCTTTGTGCTTGACAAGATTTGTTTGCCTATGATTTTTGTAATAGTGGCTCTTGTTCTTGGCAGATTTCTTTGGAGAATGTGCTTTTTTGGCTCAGCTATCAAGGTTGAAACAGATTTGAGAGAGCGTATGTTTGACCATGCATAGGACCTTTCTCAAAATTATTATCAAACAAACAAGGTTGGCAATTTAATGTCCCTTTTTACAAACGATTTACACACTGTGCAGGAATGCTTTGGCTCGGGTATTTTATCTTTGTTTGATGCTCTTTTGCTTGGCTGCATGGCTCTTGTAAAGATGTTTAGAATGAATGTGGTTTTAACCCTTTTCTCTCTCATCCCTATGGCTTTACTTATCATAGTTGCAACTATTGTTAGAAAATATATGACAAAAAAGTGGTCACTTCGCCAAGAGGCATTTTCTGCTCTTTCTGATTTTTCACAGGAAAGCTTTTCAGGCTTCGCTGTTATAAAAGCGTATGTTAAGGAGGCGAAGGAGCTTTGGGTATTTAAATCCCTTAACAGAAAAAACGAAAAAGCCAACGTTGACCACACCCGTGCCTCCACCCTTTTACATATTTTCGTTACACTTTTTGTCGAATCCGTTATTTGTATTGTTCTTGGCTACGGCGGTTTTCTTGTGCATAAGGGCGTGTTTAATGCAGGACAGTTTGTTGAATTTATTGGCTACTTTAATACTATCGTTTGGCCTATTATGGCAATTTCACAAATTATTGAAATGCAGTCCCGCGGTCGTGCATCCTTAAACCGTATATCTGAGCTTTTGGATGCTGAAATTGAGGTTCGCGACAGTGATGATGTAAAGCCCCTTGAAGCAGTTAAGGGTGATATCGAATTCAAAAGCCTTACTTTCCGTTATCCCGATGTTTCCTATGATGCGCTTAAAAACGTATCCTTAAAGATAAATGCCGGGGAGCGTGTGGGAATTATCGGAAAAACAGGTGCGGGAAAAACAACCTTGGTTGACTTAATTTTGCGTACCTACAATGTGGAAAACGGTACGCTTTTTATAGACGGTCATGATGTAAACAAAATACCCATTGACAATTTGCGTAAGTTTTGCGCTTACGTACCACAGGACAACTTTTTGTTTAGCGACACCATTAAGAATAACATTGCCTTTGCTACAAACGAAAGCGATTTGACAGTGCAGGAGGCTGCACGCTTAGCGGATATTCACAGTAACATTGTTGGTTTCGCCAAGGGCTATGACACTGTTTTAGGTGAACGTGGCGTTACTGTTTCAGGCGGACAAAAGCAACGTATTTCCATTGCGCGTGCGCTTATGAAAAATGCCCCTATTTTGATTTTGGACGACTCTGTGTCTGCGGTTGATACAAAAACAGAAAAGGTTATAATAGAAAATCTTGCAGAATTACGTAAGGGCAAGACAACTATTTTAATTGCCCACCGTGTCTCCACCGTTGAAAAAATGGACAAGGTTGCTTACTTTGATGACGGTGCATTAATCGCCTTTGGCACTCATGATGAGCTTTATGAGTCCTGCAAGGAATACCGCAATATGGTTGAGCTTCAAAGGCTTGACGAGGAAAAGGAGGGTCTGTAATGCTTGAATTTTATCCTCTTTTTATAATTGGCGCTATTATCGGTGTTATTTCTATTATTTTCATAGTTGCCTTCTGTCTTATGAAGGACAAAAAGAACGCTATCGGCTTTGACCGAAACATGAAGGATAAGGAAATTATCAAAAGACTTCTTGCTTCTGCTCGTCCGCATTTAAAAAGCTTTATTCTCGTATTTTTTGTTATTATCATTTCCATTGTTTATGATATCGTCTCGCCCATTATCGTAGGAAATGTAACTGAGATGATTAAAGAGGGCGACTTTGAGCTTTCCCGTCTTTTTGCAACCGTCGGAATTTATGCAAGTGTTCTTGTTGTCTCTTTAATTTCTTCTTACATTCAAGCAATTGTGCTTCAAAAAACGGGACAAAGAATAGTTTCACAAATCAGACAGGATTTGTTTGAGCATATTGAAAAGCTCTCCCACGAGCAGCTCCACAAGCGTCCTGTGGGTATGCTTGTTACCCGTGTTGCAAACGATACAGAAGCCCTTTCCCATATGTTCACCGGAATAATTGTCAATCTTGTTAAAAACATTTTCGTTATTCTTGGCGTTTTGGTGGCTATGCTTTCCCTTAACTATATGCTTACTTTAATGGTGCTTTGCTTTGTACCCTTCGTTGTGCTTTTTACCATTATATTCAGAAAATTTTCAAGGAAAGCCCATAGGCAAGTGAGCAACGCAACTACTGATGTTAACACGTTTTTATCAGAAAACCTGTCCGGAATGAAAATTATACAGGCTTTTAACAGACAGGCGGTTAAAAAAGCCGCATTCGATGAAAAGAACAGGGTGCTTGGTAAATGTAAACGGTCACAAATGTTTACATTTGGTATTTTCAGACCTATGGTTTATATGCTTTATGTCGCTTCCGTTTTGTGTCTTTTCTACTTTGGTTCACGAGGCTATATAAATAACATTAGCTTCTTAGGACAAACAATTACAGCAGGTACGGTGGTTACCTTCTATATGTATCAAAGCAAATTCTTTAACCCTATCCAGTCCTTAGCTGAGCAGTTTAATATGTTACAGCGTGCCTTTGCCTCTGCGGAAAAAATCTTCTCTGTTCTTGACACTGTACCAAATGTCGTTGACGAGGATGACGCAATTGAGCTTGATAGCGTTAAGGGTGAAATTGAATTTCGTGACGTATGGTTCAGCTATGTACCCGGAGAATGGGTATTGAAGGGTGTTTCCTTTAAGGTAAAGCCACAGCAAACTGTTGCCTTTGTCGGTTCAACAGGCTCAGGCAAAACAACTATTCTTTCCCTTATTTGTAGGAATTACGATATACAAAAGGGACAAATTTTAATTGACGGAATTGATATACGAAAAATTAAAATATCCTCCCTGCGCCGCCACTTTGGACAAATGCTGCAAGACGTATTTTTGTTTGCCGGCACTATCAGAACTAATATAGCCTTACACAATGAATATAGCGATGAAGAAATAAACCGTGTTTGCAATTACGTTAATGCAAGCCACTTTATATCAAGGCTTGACAAGGGTCTTGATACTGAGGTACGCGAAAGGGGTAACAACTTCTCCTCGGGACAGCGTCAGCTTCTTTCCTTTGCAAGAACTATTATACATAAACCGAGTGTTATGATACTTGATGAGGCTACATCAAACATTGATACAGAGACGGAAATTCTAATTCAAGATTCTCTTGAAAAGATTATGTCAATCGGAACTATGCTAATGGTTGCCCACCGCTTATCCACCATACAGCATGCTGACAATATAATTCTTCTATCCCACGGTGAGATTGTGGAGGAAGGGTCACACAGTGAGCTTTTGCAAAAGCGAGGCAAATATTACAGCCTTTACATGCTACAATACAATAAAAAGCAGTTAGAAGCCAAAAGCAAGATTAAATCATAAAAAATACTCCCGTTGCACTTTTGCAACGGGAGTGTTTTTTATTTTTTAACTATGTCATCTTTGTTAGTTTGTGCAACGATATAATGAGGTCTGCCCTTAACCTCGCCATAGATTTTTGCTATGTATTTACCTACTATG
>JAGANX010000068.1 GCA_017623975.1 Clostridia bacterium | reverse complement strand
TTACCGTCTTCTCTTACTACTTCCTCAAACAAGTCCTTACCGTCTGTGTTTTCGTTAGGCAATACCTTTCTCCAAAGTCCCGCCATTCTAAGACATTCAAAGATATCCTGCTCCTTTGCACCGTCAAATACAGGAGTCATTATCTTCCAGCCAAGCTTCTTTGCTGCGATACCAAGATGCACTTCAAGAACCTGACCGATATTCATACGTGAAGGAACGCCAAGCGGGTTAAGCACGATATCAAGAGGTGTACCATCAGCAAGATATGGCATATCCTCAGGTGGGAGTATTCTTGAAATAACACCCTTGTTACCGTGACGACCAGCCATCTTATCACCAACAGATATCTTTCTCTTTTGTGCTACATATACTTTAACTACCTTGTGTACTCCCGGAGACAAGGACTCGTCACCGTTTTCACGGGAGAATACCTTAACATCCACTACAATACCTGCTTCGCCATTCTTCAAACGCAAGGATGTATCTCTTACATCTCTTGACTTTTCGCCGAAAATTGCACGAAGAAGTCTTTCCTCAGGTGTCAATTCTGTTTCACCCTTAGGTGTAACCTTACCAACGAGAATGCTGTGTGCCTTTACCTCAGTACCGATTCTAACTATACCGTTTTCATCAAGGTTTCTTAAAGCATCCTCACCCACGTTTGGAATTTCTCTTGTTATTTCCTCAGGACCAAGCTTTGTATCTCTTGCTTCCTGTGAATATTCTTCAATGTGAATTGATGTATATACGTCATCACGGATAAGCTTTTCGTTCAAGAGAACAGCGTCCTCATAGTTGTAGCCTTCCCATGTCATAAAGCCGATTAAAGCATTCTTACCAAGGGAAATTTCACCATTTGAGGTTGCAGGACCGTCAGCAATTACCTGACCCTTAATTACATTTTCGCCAACCTTAACAATAGGCTTTTGGTTTACACAGTTGCCTTGGTTGGATCTCTTGAACTTAATAAGCTCATATCTATCTTTAAGACCGCTTTCGTTCTTAATAACGATATGGGATGCGTCAACTTCCTCAACAACGCCGTTTTCTTTTGCAAGAACAACAACGCCTGAGTCAACAGCTGCCTTATATTCCATACCTGTACCAACGATTGGTGAGTCGGATGTCAAAAGCGGAACTGCCTGCTTCTGCATGTTTGAACCCATGAGTGCACGGGCATTGTCATCGTTTTCGATAAATGGTATCATTGCTGTTGCAACAGATACAACCATCTTAGGGGAAACGTCCATATAATCAGCTCTGTCCGAGTCTGTTTCCAAAATTTCGCTTCTCTCACGGGCGATAATCTTCTTCTTTACGAAGCGGTTGTTTCCATCAAGCTCCTCATAAGCCTGAGCAATAACGTGTCCGTCTTCCTCATCTGCTGTTAGGTAAACTACCTCGTCTGTTACAACACCGTCAACAATCTTACGGTAAGGAGCTTCAATGAAGCCATACTTGTCTATCTTTGCATATGTTGAAAGGTATGAGATAAGACCGATGTTTGGACCTTCCGGTGTTTCAACAGGACACATTCTACCGTAGTGTGTATAGTGTACGTCACGTACCTCAAAGCCAGCTCTATCTCTTGAAAGACCGTTTGGACCAAGAGCAGAAATACGGCGCTTATGTGTTACCTCAGCAAGCGGGTTGTTTTGGTCCATAAACTGTGAAAGCGGTGAGGAACCAAAGAATTCACGAATTGCTGTTGCAACGGGTCTTATGTTTACGAGTGTCTTAGGTGACAAATCCTCAGTGCTTTGTGTTGTAAGTCTTTCCTTAATAATCTTTTCCATACGTGACATACCGATACGGAGCTGATTTTGCAAAAGCTCACCAACGCAACGTAAGCGCCTGTTACCAAGGTGGTCGATATCGTCCTTCTTACCGATGTTGTAGTCAAGGCCAACAAGATATGAAATGGATGCTAAGATATCCTCTTGTGTCAAACGCTTTGGACAGAGCTCTTCGATGGAATACTTAATCTTTTCACGAATAGCATCCATATCTCCGCCGCACTCGTTAATTATAGCTTGTAAATTTTCAAAATGAAGCTTTTCGCTAACGCCAAAATCTTCAAGACCATCTCTCCAATTTTCGCCAAGCAAATACTTAGGGTCAACTGTACCGTTACCAAAGATTTTAAGCTCAACAGGTGTGCCTGATTCTCTATCAGCCGCAAGCACGTAAACCTCGTTTACACAGTTTGACTCAATTAATTCAATGTCTTCCTTAGTGATAACCTTACCCGGCTCGCAAATAATCTCACCTGTCAAGTTACTAACAACAGGACGGGAAAGAGTTAAGCCATTGATACGCTTTGCAATAGAAAGCTTTTCGTTAAACTTATATCTACCAACGGGATAAATATCGTATCTTTTGCAATCGAAAAGTGAGTTGTGAAGGAGTGTTTTTGCACTTTCAACGTTTGCAGGCTCACCCGGACGAAGTCTTTTGTAGATTTCCTTCAACGCTTCCTCTTGGATTGTTGTGCCGAACTCCATTGCATGCTTTTCGGAGTCGTCCTTTTCAAGAGTTGGTGTCATAAATTTTTCACCGAACATATCCTTGATTTCCTCAGCAGTTTCAACACCAAGGGCACGGATAAGTACAGTTACAGGCATCTTCTTGTTTTTGTCAATATGAACATAGAACACGTTGGATGCATCTGTTTCATATTCAAGCCAAGCTCCACGGTATGGAATAACAGTGGCAGTATAGTTATACATACCTGTTTTATCAATGGAATAGTCGTAGTACATTCCGGGAGAACGGGTAATTTGTGATACAACAACACGCTCAGCACCGTTAATAACGAAGGTACCGTTGTCTGTCATAAGCGGGAAGTCGCCCATAAACACTTCATGCTCCTTAACCTCTCCTGTCAAACGGTTTGACAAGCGAACATTAACTCTCAAAGGAGCTGCGTAGTTCACATCTCTTACCTTACATTCCTCAACAGGATACTTTGGGTTATTTACATCAAGAGTGTATGATACAAACTCAATACAAAGATCCTCAGTATGATCCATTATGGGAGAAATGTCATTAAGAACCTCCTTAATTCCCTTTTCAAGGAACCACTTAAAGGATTCTTTTTGAACCTCAATGAGGTTAGGCATTTCACAAAGCTCGCTGATTTTAGCAAAGCTCATTCTCGTGTTTTTGCCAAGTTTTTGTTCTTTGACCATAAACCTTAATCACTCCAATTCCCTTTTATATAATATAAAAGATTATTTTAGAAATATTATGCAGTGTGTTATTTTAGCACTCTTTACCTCGCTTGTCAATACTTTATTTTAAATTAAACAAAATATTTAAAATTGTTTACAAATTATGGAATAAAAATTTACATTTCGTTTATAAGTAAATTTTCTGTGAACAGATTTTGAATATACATTTCCTTATCCTCGAATACATAAAATTTATTTCCAGAAAATTTTAAAAAAGTATTGATTTTTTTAGAAATGTGTGATATTATATGTAACTGTACGAACAGGCATATTCGGAGCACCCTCTCAGGCAACGGATAGCATCTGTCGGATGATAATATTTTAAAGGAGGAATTACTCATGCCAAATATCAAATCTGCTAAGAAGAGAGTTAAGGTTATCGCTACCAAAACACTTCGTAACAAGATGCTAAAATCCCAACTTAACACAGCAATTAAGAAGTTCAAGGCTGCTGTTGAGGCTGGTGACAAGGAAGCTGCTCAAGTTGCTTATGTAGCTGCTGTGAAGAGAGTTGACAAGGCTGTTAGCCAAGGTATTCTCCACAAGAACAACGCTGCGCACAAGAAGAGCCAGTTCACATTGATGTACAACAAAATGTAATTTAAATTAAACTGCAATTTGTATTGTAATATAACGACAATTAACAGACCGCTTTAACCCAAGCGGTCTGTTTTTGCATAATATGTCCATTATACCCGTTATCGTTAGCTTTTGCTCGCCTTACGAAAAAATTAGCACTGTTGATTTAAAGCAAAAAGTCTCATTACAGTTGAAAAAGCAACAAAAAAGCTCCGATTTTATCGGAGCTTTTTGTTATTAGTCGTCGATGTAAGGCATAAGAGCCATAAATCTTGCTCTCTTAATAGCCTTTGTAAGTTCGCCTTGGTGATGAGCACATGTGCCTGTAATTCTTCTTGGAAGAATCTTTGCACGCTCCGTGATATACTTTTTCAAGCGAATTGTATCCTTATAATCAATGTGACCAACCTTATCAGCGCAGAATTGGCAAACCTTTTTCTTTTTGCGCATTACCTGACGAGCAGGACGCTGAGTTGACTGTTCTTTTTCAACAACATTGTTATCCATTTTAGTATCCTCCTATAAAATTCTTTTCCATTCCTGTACTACACTATTGCCGTTTTAACAGCAAATTAGAATGGAAGATCATCGTCATTTGCAACATCTTCAAATTTAGCAGTTTCTTGTACTTGGAATGTAGGAACATCCCCGCCACCGAATGAGCCAGCCGGTGCATCTGCCTTAGCATCTACAAAATAAGCCTCATCAGCAACTATCTCTGTTGCGTAACGCTTATTATTCTGCTGGTCATTCCATGTTCTTGTCTGAACAGAACCTGAAATGCAGATTGAACTACCTTTTTTGAAATACTTGCAAATAAATTCCGCTGTTTGTCTCCAAGCAACACAGTTGATAAAATCTGTTTGAGCATCCTTACCTCTGCGGTTAACCGCAACCGAAAAGGAAGTAACAGATACGCCTTGTGGGGTCTGTTTAAGTTCAGGATCAGCTGTCATTCTGCCGCCTAAAATTACTTTATTCAAATTAAAATTTGCCATAATGACCCTCCTTTAAAGATTAGGCATCCTTCTTTGTTTTCTTGTCTTCGATTTGACGAATTACAATAGAACGAAGAATAGATTCGTTAATACCGAATACACGTTCAAGCTCTGCTGGGAATTCGCCTTCACTCTTGAAGTTTACAAGAACATAGTAACCATCGTTTTGGTCGTTGATAGGATATGCAAGTCTGCGCTTACCCCATTCATCAACACTTTCGATAGTACCATTCTCTGCAATCATTGCTGTGAACTTTTCAACTGTTGCCTTTACTGCATCTTCACCGATAGAGCAATCAACAACGAACAAAGTTTCATAAGAGTTGAGAATTTTTTCCATCTTTTACACCTCCCTATGGACTTGCGACCGACAAATTAAGATTTTTTATCGGCAGGAAGCAGGTATGCTTAAATGACTCCATACCTGTTCTGCGATATTTTATCACACAATTTTTTGCTTGTCAATAAGTTTTAGAGAATTTTTTAAAATTTATTGATTTAATAATATAAATATGATAAAATGTAGAAAAAATTCGAGGTACTATGATGAAGCATATTGATATATATACTGACGGCTCTTGCAGATGCAACCCGGGTCCCGGGGGCTGGGGGGCTGTGCTTGTTTACAAGGGAATAGAAAAGGAGCTTTGCGGCGGAGAGCCAAATACAACAAACAACAGAATGGAGCTAACCGCCGTTATAAAGGCATTACAGGCTCTTAAAGAAAGCTGCGATATAACGCTAACCTCCGACTCAAAATACGTCCTTGATGCCATTACAAACGGTTGGGCGGAGTCCTGGCGGGCAAAGGGCTGGAAAAAGGCAGACAAAAGCCCTGCCCTAAACCCAGACCTTTGGGAAATCCTTTTGGATGAAATTAAAAAGCACCAAATCACCTATGTTTGGGTTAAGGGTCACGCAGGACACCCCTATAATGAGCGCTGCGATGAAATGGCACAGCGCGAGTCCGGAAAATATTTATAATGTTATTGCAGCTGCTTTTTGGACAGCTGCAATATTTATTTATCAATTAATATATAATATAATGGAGGTTTTTTAAAAAAGCACCGTGGAAAAATCCACGGTGCATAATTTTATTTAGATGTATATGTGTCAGTTACGTATGTTCTATATACAACGCCACGGAAGTTCATAAGTCTTGCAGCGGTTGATACCTCGAACGCATCATCCAAGGAGGATGGGTAAATCGTTACTGTAAATTCACCTGTTTCTGCATTATATGAATTTTCAGCTGCATACTTACCGTAGGACTCAATTGAAGCTTCTCTGCCCTGTGCATCCTTAATTGTTGTGATAATTCTAACGTCACAGGTCTTTTCAAGCTCAGGCAACAAGGACAAATCAATCTTGTATGTGAATGACAAGGTGTTTCTGCCATTTACAGTCTCTGCCTTTTTACCAACAAACTGAACCAATCCGTCAGGAATCGGAAGCTTTTCAGCTATATCAACATTCTTTTCTGTGTTAGGGTCAAGCTGATCACAGAATACACAGCAATATTCAGTCTTACCAACTGCTGTATAGGAAGCTTGTGACTTTGTAGCCCATTCATATTCGTGGATACCTGTTGGAGCGATCTCATAAATGCTTCCAACCTTATCACAATATTTACATACCTTTTGACCAACACCGGCAAAGCCGCACTTTGCAGTTACGCTTACAACGTCCTTAGTATATTCGTGTGCGCCTGTTGCAGGAATTGTAATATCATTAACAGTTGTATTACATGTTGTACATATTGCACTACCAACACCGTCTGTCAAGCAAGTTGCAGGAACGATTGAAGAAATCTCGCCGAGTGTATGGCTATTATCAGATGTAGCAGGAATTGTAACCTTGCTAACTACCTCACAAACCTGGCACTTTGCATTACAGCTACCGTCTGTACCGCATACAGGAGCTTTGTAGTTGCTATCCTTAATATAGTCTTCCTCAGAAATCTTACATGAGTGGGCAACAAGCTTCAACTCTTGAAGCTTACAAGCCTGACCGTTTTCCCACTTAGGAGTAACAGTTGTAATTCTAATTCTATCAGCCTTAATACCAACCTTCAAATAGTCATACATATCACATTCCTGTGGATTAGATGGGTCAACACCTGTGTTTACATTACCTGTGCTATATCCCGGATTGTCTTTTTCAGTTTCCGGATTGGACATAACTATATCATTGCCCAAATAAAACTCTATTTTCATAGACGACCAGTTGGCAGAAGCATAGAACAAGCCGCTTGTAAATACATACGCTTTATCAAGAATTACATCAACGTATGTGCCGGCAGGACCGTACCAGTACGAACCGTATATATCACCGTCAAACATTGCAGCCGGATCAACATCAACATATGAATCAGGATTGTATTTACCAAATCCTTCGCCTGGGTTTTCATTAATTACAACCTTGTAATCCTTAATGCCTGCACTTGTAAACGGGGCAGTGCTGTCTGTATATTTGTGCTTTCTTATTCTGCCGTATTTTTCACCGCCGCAAACGTCACATTTATAGGTAATAACACCTTCTTCGGTAACGGTAGGCTTCTTTGTTATAACGCCCTCGCCCCAAGTATGCTCTTTTGCTTCAATGTAATCAGCCTTATAGGTTAAGCCACAGCCCTCATCAGTACACTTATAAAGTGTGTATCCCTGTTCGTCACAGAGTGTGGGCACGTACTTCGTGCCGCTGTCCCAGTTATGTCCTGTGGACGGAATATCATAAAGCTTTACACTGTCACATCCTGTACAACCAATGGAAAGAACACCGTTTTCTGTTGTGGTTGGAACCTTTGTAATTTCCTCTTCCTCCCATTTATGGAAGCCTGTTGCAGGAATAGCTTGTTTGATAACCTTACCGCATTGGCAAGCAAGCTCTTGGTAACCGGGAGTTAAGCAACCGGGGTTTTCCTCAGAAACCTTTTCAAACACGTGGTCACCTGACTGTGCATATGCACTAACCTCATACATGTACTCACCGCCACCGAAGTTACCGTTAAAGAAACGAATTTCAATAATAGCACCCTCAACATACGGGGAAACCGACAAGGTTGTAGTAGTTGATGTATCTATCATATCAGAGTCCCAAATGAGGTCTTCATTATAGTTATAAACAAGAACTCTCATCATAGCATTACCGAAATATCTTTCGTTAACACTATCAACTTGTCCTGTACTTGCTATAAGCTTTGAGCCACCCTCTGTATTACAAACAAGGTCAATTTGCGAGAACAAATACTCCTGTGGGAAGTGCATCCAAACAGAATAGTTTCTACCCTTTGGAGAACGTGAGCCTGTTGTTGGGTCACCGTCAACCCATGTCTTATAGTTCATAGCCCACCAGTAGTTAGCATTAGCACCTGTTGCAGAGAAAATTGCCTGTGATGCAACGTTTTCTACCTGCGCGCTACAAATTTCCATATCAACAGCAATAGTTTCAATTTCCCACATGTACTCAGTGTCAGACCAAGCACCGTCTGTACGGCGAACCTCAATTCTGTCGCCCTTTACGTTTACAGGAATCGTAACCTCTGTAAGATTAGATACGTCATAAATATCACTTGTGTATGCAACCTCGTTACCGTAGTAAACAACTACCATCAAAGCATACAAATCATGACACTCTCTTGTAACAACCTCGCCTGTTGCAAGTGTACCGTAAGAGTTACGCGCTAAGTTGCACGCAATCACAACGTCAGTGAAATAGTATGTATCCTCATATGTTAATTCATAAGAGTAATACTGACCCTCAGGAGAGTTTGTACCTGTCTCCCTATCTCCATCAATAAGAGTAGTTGGATCAATTTCCTCCAAATCAACTCTTACACCTTGGTCAAAGGTATCAAGAGCCTTAATGGTTGCTTTGTTAGCTACATTGATTTTATCGGCATCCTCAGGAATTTGAAGAGATGCGAAAGCAATGCTTGCAAACATAGGCAACAGCATTAACACTGTTAAGACTACTGCTAAGATTTTCTTCATTTGTTTTCCTCCTAAAATCACAAAATCTCGTATAAGACGTGATTTGTTAATTTATCACAATAATAATATAACATATTAAGTGTTTTTTGTCAAGTTGCTTAAAACATTTTTTCCAATATATTTATTATTTTTAATATTAGTTAATACAATGTTCATTCCTTTCGATATGTGATTACATGCAAAAAGATAAATTGTCAAGCTAAGTGCAACAGGAATTAACAAAAAGTTCAAATAAATCAATAGGTTTAAGATAACCAATAACTTTTTTGGGTCTGGCGTTGATCAACGCCAGATTCTTTTTTAATGTGGTA
>JAGANX010000067.1 GCA_017623975.1 Clostridia bacterium | reverse complement strand
TCTTCTTTTTTTCTTTCTTTTTCCCTTTTTCTTTTGCTACTTTTCTTTTTCCCTTTTTCGTTCTTTTGTTCTTGTTTCTTTTTTCTTAGGTTAACCTTAGGTTAACCACTTGGATAACCTAACTGTAAATAAATTATGAACAACCAAACAGTACAACTATGTTAAACGAAAAATTTTTCTCGTTTTTAAAAAGGGGCAGTTAGGGGCACTTTTTTCTGTTAGAATATAAATAGGAAAGATAAGATTTATATGCATCTCTGTACATACATATATTTTGGCACAAAACACCTATTTTGTCAAGGCTTTTGATGTTAAATATATCCATTATTTCTTGACTTTTCCCTTATAATATGATAATATTAAAATTAGATAATTATAACTTTTTGGAGGACTTTACAATGGCATACAATGTTCCGCAAAACAAGGATGCTTTTTTGAAAATGTGTGAGGAAAGCGGCACCTCTTTCCCTTATTCCGACGATTTGTCCATTTTCAATAAAGAAATCACTGTTGCAAATAAAACAATACATAACAGAATAGTATATCAAGCAATGGAAGGTTGTGACGGTACCTTTGACGGTGCTCCCGACGAGCTTACCAAGCGTAGATACCTTCGCTTTGCCCGTGGCGGCGCAGGCCTTATTTGGTTTGAGGCTACTGCGGTTTTTAATGAAGGCAGAGCCAACCCACGCCAAATGTACTTAACTGACAAAACAAAAGACGATTTCAAGAAAATTGTTAATGATATTAAGGAAGAAGGCATACGCACAAACGGTTTTGAGCCAATTGTGGTTATACAGCTGACCCACTCGGGCAGGTATTCTAAGCCACAGGGCACGCCTGCCCCGTTAATTGCCTACAATAACCCTATTTTTGAAAAGGACAACCCAATTGATAAGTCAAGAATTGTAACGGACGATTATCTTGACGCTTTGCAGGAGGCTCTTGTTAAAAACGCGGTTGTTGCCAAGGAGCTTGGCTTTGACGGTGCTGATATTAAGAGCTGCCACAGATATCTTTTAAGCGAGCTTCTCTCCGCTTACAACCGTGAGGGTCGCTACGGCGGCAGCTTTGAAAACCGCACTCGCCTTTTAACAGGTGCTGTTAAGGATGCAAAAGCCTTGACAGGAAAGGATTTTATTATAACCTCCCGTTTAAACGGCTATGACGGCTTTGAGTACCCATACGGCTTTGGTGTTAAAGAGGGTGGCGGAATTATCCCTGATTTTACCGAAACCAAAATGCTGCTTAAAAAATTAGAGGAAAACGGCATTGATATGATTGACATTACTATGGGTAACCCGTACTTCAACCCTCATGTAAACCGTCCTTATTCAAAGGGTGGATACGAGCCGCCGGAGCATCCGTTGTTTGGCGTACAAAGGATGCTTGACGGAATCAGCGAGCTGAAAACTGCGGTTAACGTTCCCATTATATCCTCAGGCATTTCCTTCCTTGGCGGTGTTTCTGCCAATGTTTGCGCAGGCTATATGGAAAAGGGCGGCTTTGATATGGCTGGCTACGGCAGGGAAACCCTTGCTTACCCCGACTGTGCAAACGCCATTACAAGCGGAGAAAATCTTGACCCGAAAAAGCTTTGTATTTGTTGCAGTAAATGTACTGAAATTATGAGAAAGCCGGGTGGAACACCGGGTTGCGTTATCCGTGACAAAGAGGTATATATGCCACTTTATAATAAATTTGTTTTAGGTAAGGAGTAATAAAAATGAAAAAGGTTGCTATTATTACAGGTGCGGCAGGAGGAATCGGCTACGCTACCTGCGAAAAATTTAATAAAGAGGGCTACTCCTTGGTAGCTATGGATATTGTTGACGGTGACAAGGTTGCTAATAAGTTTGAGGGCTTTGCCGATTGCGTTTACGTTAAGGGTAACTTAGCAAGCGGCGAGGACAGGGCAAATCTTGTGAAAACCGCCCTTGATAATTACGGCAGAATTGACGTGCTTGTAAATGTTGCAGGCGTTGCCCCAAGGGTTAGAAATGACATCCTTGAAATGACTGAGGAAAGCTATGATTTTGTAATGGGAATTAACACAAAAGGTACTCTTTTCTTAACTCAGGCAGTTGCTAACGAAATGATTAAACAGGAAAAGGTAAACGGAATTAAGGGTTACATTGTGAACGTTTCCTCTTGCTCCGCTTACACATCCTCTACAAGCCGCGGTGAATACTGCATATCCAAGGCGGGTGCTACTATGATTACAAAATTGTTTGCTGACCGTTTAGCCTCCGAGGGCATTACAGTAAATGAAATTTGCCCCGGCATTATTGCAACAGGTATGACAGAAAAGGTTAAGGAAAAATACGATAACTTAATTGCAGGCGGTTTGGTTCCTCTCGGAAGATGGGGCTTGCCCGAGGACTGCGCAAACGCTATTTACACACTTTCAAGCGGTATGCTTGGCTATACCACAGGTCAATCTATTATAGTTGACGGCGGTATGCATATCCAAAGACTTTAATAAAGGGTGACTAATATGGAAGAAGCATATACAAAAATTTGCGGTATAGAGGTTAAAAAGGTTTGCCTTGATGCCCTTGTTATAGGTACAGGTGCAGCAGGCTACAACGCGGCTGTGCGCCTTGATAAATACGGTGTTCACGACGTTGCTATCGTAACCGAGGGCATTAACATGGGTACATCCCGTAACACAGGCTCTGACAAGCAAACATATTATAAAATGAACCTTTGCGCTGACTATCCCGACTCGCCAAGAGCTATGGCGGAGGACTTTTTCAAGGGCAAATGCGTTGACGGCGACAATGCTTATGCAGAGGCAGCTTTGTCTGTACCCTGTTTCTTGCAGCTTTGTGAGCTTGGTGTTGAATTTCCTGTAAACCGCTTGGGTGAATATGTTGGCTACAAAACCGACCACGACCCAAGAGCAAGGGCAACAAGCGTTGGTCCGTTAACATCAAAAATGATGACAGAGTGTCTTGAAAAGGAAGCAAAGCGCCGTCAAATTAAGATTTTTGACAAGCTGCAAATTATTGAATTTATTAAAAACAAGGGAAGTTGTGTGGGTGTTCTTTGCTTAAACAAGGTGGCTCAGGGTGAAAACGACAGGTTTGTTCTTTTCCACGCAAAAAATACGGTTATTGCAACAGGCGGTCCTGCGGGTATGTATGCTGACACCGTATTTCCTCTCGGTCACCACGGTGCCTCAGGTGTTGCCTTTGAGGCTGGGGTTATCGGCAAAAACCTGACAGAATGGCAGTACGGTCTTGCCTCCACCTCTCCCCGTTGGAACGTTTCGGGAACTTATATGCAGGTGCTCCCTCGCTTTGTTTCTGTTGATAAAGACGGTAACGAATACGAGTTTTTGAACGAGTATTTTGACGATATTGGCGTATGCCTTTCTAAGATATTCAGAAAGGGCTACGAATGGCCATTTGACTGTAAAAAGGTTATGAACGGCTCCTCTATTATTGACCTTTTGGTATTCAGAGAGTGCGTTTTGAAAAACAGACGTGTTTTCCTTGATTTTAGGAAAAACCCTTACGGTCTTGAAGATCTTCCATACGATAAGCTCGATAAGGAGGCATTTGAATATCTTGACAATGCCCATGCTTGCTTTGGCACGCCTTTGGCAAGACTCCAATTTATGAACATGCCTGCTTACGACCTTTATCTTTCTAAGGGTGTTGACCTTGAAAAGGAAATGCTTGAAATCGCCCTTTGCGCACAGCATAATAACGGCGGTTTGGACGTTGATATGTGGTGGCAAACCAACATTAAACACTTGTTTGCTTGCGGCGAGGTGGCAGGAAGTCACGGTATTTACCGTCCCGGCGGAAGCGCTTTAAATGCGGGGCAGGTTGGCTCTATGAGGGCGGCTCAATATATCTCTCAGCATAACGAAAACAAATGCTTTGACCCAAAAACTATTGAGGACGTGGCTGAAAAAGCAGTTAAAAAGCATTTGAACATTACAAGGAATATTCTTGGAAGCGAATGTAATCTTGACAGCCTTTGGGAAAAATACACAAGGAAAATGAGTGAGGCAGGCGGTCCTATCCGTAACGCATCCTTGCTTGACAATGCTATCGCAGACTGTGTTGACGCAATTGACGATTTTTCAAGTCTTGTTAAAATTGACAAGGAAAGCAAGCTTTGGAGCGCATACAGGCTTCGCGATGCTTTAATTGCCCAAGCAACATATATGACCGCTATGAAGGAATACGTCCAAATGGGTGGAAAATCCCGTGGCTCTGCTATTTATACATCAAATAATGGAGAGGCTCCCGACAAGATGGAGGAGATTTTCCGTTTTGAGCTTGATGCAGGCGATTTTGATGCAACTGTACTTGAAATTAACTATGCAAAGGATTTGTGCGCATCTACACGCCCTGTCCGTCCTTTACCCGAGGGTGGCGGTTTCTTTGAAAACGTATGGCGCGAATATAGGGAAAATAAGAATATTTATTAAGGATTTAAAGGTATGAAAACTGGTCTTGTGTCCATTTCCTTCCGTAAAAAGTCTATCAAAGAGCTAATTAAAGCGGCTAAGGAAAGCGGACTTGAATATATTGAATGGGGTGGGGATGTACATATCCCTATGGGAAATGTAAAGCTTGCCCGAAAGGTAAGGCGTATGATGAACGGTGCAGGGCTAAAAACTGCATCCTACGGCTCTTACTTTGGCGTTGTTTACCATTGTGATGAGCATTTCCCTATGCCATTTAAAAAGGTTTTGAAAACCGCTAAGGCTTTGGGGGCTAAAACCGTTCGCGTTTGGCTTGGCTGGCCCTGCTGCGGTTGTAAAAAAGGCAAGGGAGTTTACCTTTGCGAAAAGCAGTTTAAGAAGAACGTTACAATTGCTAAGTACCTTTGTAACGAGGCAAAGAAATACGGCTTAACTCTTTCTATTGAGTGCCATTTTGCCACCCTTTCCGATGACTACCACGATACGCTAAGATTTTTAGATGAGGTTGGCTGTGACAACTTAAAGCTTTATTGGCAGCCTAACCATTCAAAGTCCTTTGAATATAATTTAGAGGCGTTAAAGGCACTTCGCCCTTACATTACAAACGTACACGTTTTCAACTGGAACGAAAAGGCAGAAAAGTTCCCGCTTATTGAAGGACGAGAGCAATGGAACGAATATTTCAAGGTGTTAAATGACGAAAACAGCGGGGAACGTGTTTGTTTTCTTGAATTTATGCCTGACGGTGAGCTTACCTCCTTACCCACAGAGGCACAATCATTAAGAACACTTTTGGAGGAAGTAAAATAATGAATCTTTTAGGAAAAGCAACTGACCCTAAATTTTGGGCAGAGGTGAAAAATAACCCAATTTATAAAGATGCTCTCAATTCAATTTGGAGAGATTACAATACATATTGCATAGGAGAAATTGAAACGACAAAATTTTCGAAATTCCGTCTTTTCAAAGATAAGGGTGACAGAAATTCCTATCAAGAGGTTTTCTTCAAGCGTCAGCACAGAATGTACACAATGGCGTTTATGTGCTTGATTTATCCTGAAAACGAGGAGTATTTGGAGCTTTTACAAGACACAATTTGGGAAATTTGTGACCAATACGTTTGGGCTCTTCCTGCCCACATAGAAAACATAGAGAAAAACGACAATTGCGAGCTTGACCTTGACGCAACCACTATGTCAATGGCACTTGCCATGATTAAGGTTATGCTTAGCGAAAGATTACATCCCCTTATCAAGTCGAGAATTGATTATGAAATTGACCGCCGTTTGATAAAGCCCTTCTTTGCAAAGCGTTGGCACTGGGAATACCGCCAAAACAACTGGACAGCTGTTTGCACAGGCGCAACGGGCTGCGCTATTATGCTTAACCGCCCTGAGCTTTTCTCTCTTGCGCAAGACAGACTTAACGAGGATATGAGAAGTTATATTTCCTCATATAAGGAAGATGGCGTTTGTGTTGAAGGCGCAGGATACTGGAGTTACGGTTTTGGCTACTATGTGGAATACGCATCTATGCAAAAGATATTTACAAACGGTCAGGTTGACTTGCTTGCAGGGGAAAAAATCAAGAGCATTTCTTTGTTCTTGCAAAAACTGTTCCTTGACCGTGACGTTATTGTAAACTACGGTGACTGCGGTGCGGGAACTGACGTTTCAGTGCCTGCCGGCTTTATGTATGGCTTGAAGCAGCTATACCCATCCGATTTGCAATTACCGCCTAAGGAAAGACTTACAATAGAGTCCCACTACTTCCCCTTCTGTTTACGAGCATTTACCTGCTTTGACAGCTCATTCGTAGCAGAGGACATTTCTAAAAATGCGGAATATTATATGAAGGACTGCGGTTGGTTTGTTAAGAGAACGGAAAAATACGGTTTCAGTGCCCGTGGCGGATGTAACGGTGAGAGCCATAACCATAATGACGTTGGCAGCTTCATTTTGTCAATTGACAACGACCAAGTATTAATTGATATGGGATGCAGACCATATACAAGGCAGTATTTTGAGCATGCTACAAGATATACTTATCTTGAAACCTCGTCAAAAGGACACAATGTGCCTATCATAAACGGTAAGTATCAGGCAAACATCCCTGAGGCTTACCCAACAACCTCTTTTGAAAACGGTGTATTCTATGTTGATTTCCGCGTTGCTTACGATATTCCCGAGCTTAAAAAATTGGTTCGTAATTACTCATTTAGCGACACAGGGGTTAGCGTTTGTGACAATTTTGACATTGAGGGCGAGTGCACCTTTACTGAAAGAATTGTTTCCTACATTGAGCCAAAAATCAACGGCGGTACAATTGACTACGGTAAGGTAACGGTTAATTTCGACCCTGAATTAGCAAGCGCAAGGGTTGAAAAAGACATCCACGCAAAAGAGCTTGAAATTGACGGTAGCCTTAAAAAGGGCGTTGATATTTATCTTATCAGCATTGATGTAAAAGAGCCAAAGGATAAGTTTGAATTTACAATTAACATAAAATAATATAAAGGGAGGGTCTGTCCTCCCTTTTACAAAATATGCGAGGCAAGCTATGTTTGAGAAATTTTTAGACCCTGTTTTTTTAGAGGAATACAGAACAAGTAAGAAGTATGAGAAAATAAGAACACAGTATAAAGAGCTTTACGAAAAAGCAAATATTGTTCCTATGCCTGTAACCTTTTCTAAGCTCCGTATGTTTTCGGAGTGTGGGGAAAGGTATGAGTTTGAGGAGGCGTACAACCAGCACCTTGACAAGCTTGTTATGTGTGCGTATATGGCTATTATTTACGGAGATGAAAAATATATAAGAGAGGTTGACGACTGCATCTACGATGTTTTGTCCATATATAACTGGGCGCTTTCTGCCCACATCCCCGATTTAAATGAGGAAAACTATTATGAGCTTGATTTAGCCTCAACCGCCCACGGCGCTACCTTCGCCATAATTTATAAGCTGCTTGGAGATAAAATACATCCACAGCTGAAAAAGCGAATTGTAACGGAGTTAAGGCGCAGAATTTTAGACCCCTTCAAGGCACAGGCTTGGCACTGGGAGGATAGGTACAACAACTGGACCTCTGTTTGCGCAGGCTTTACGGGGATAACCTTAATGCTTATGTTCCCGGAGGAATTTGACAAGCTTTTGCCACGCTTTAATGAGAATATGCGTAAATATTATGAGGGCTTTCCCGATGACGGTGTTTGCTTGGAGGGCCCCGGGTATTGGGGGTACGGCTTTGTTTCCTTCCTCGCTTATGCGTTAGTGCTGAAAGACTACACAAGGGGAGAAATTGACTATTTTAAGCTACCCAAAACCAAAAAAATTGCATTTTTCTATCAAAACACCGTTCTTGACAAGGATGTAATAACAAGCTATGGGGATTGCCCTATGGATGTTAAAACCAGCGCTGTTCTTTTCCATATTTTAAAAAAGGAGTACGGCAAGGATTTTTATATTCCAACGGAGTCACGCCTCGCTTTGCCTGTAAGCCCTTTAATTCATCCCCTTTTGTATATTGAATATTATGACCCTGATTTATTAGAGGACTCTGTCCCCTTAGGCGAGTGCTATATGGAAAATGCAGGCTGGTATGTAAAGCGTACACCATATTATGCTATTGGCGCTAAGGGTGGCACAAATGGGGAAAGCCATAATCACAACGATGTTGGCTCCTTCGTGTTTTCCAAAAACAATAAGCAAGTATTTATCGATATGGGCGGAAGACCCTATACAAAGGACTATTTTACCTCTGACAGATATAAGTACCTTGAAACCTCATCAAGAGGTCATAATGTGCCTATAATAAACGGACAGTATCAAGCAAATGTGCGTGAAACAAGGTCATACACTTCCCTTGAAAACGGTGTGTTCCGTGTGGATTTTCGTGAGCTTTATGATATCCCCCAGCTTAAATCATTAGTGCGTGAATACAGGTGTGAAGATAGCCGCGTTACTATCCGTGACACCTTTAAAATTGATGGCGGCGGCACATTTACCGAACGGCTTGTTTCCTTTGATAAGCCGCAAATTATCGATGGTGAAATATTGGTTGGCGGCGTTAAGGTGAAATTCGATAAGCATTTAGCTAAGGCATCTTATACCGAGGACATCCACCATACCACATCTAAGGCAGAGCCCCCTGAAATGACGGTTTACTGTATAAATATCCACACTCTGTTCCCCGAAAAGAGCGAGTTTGAATTTACCATAGAGGCGTGATGAGAAGAGAATGCAGAAGATGTGTTCCCCTCCTTCACTATATTGAGTGCTATTGAATGGCTAAAATATAATATAACTAAAAACTCAACCAAAATGGTTGAGTTTTTATGTTAAAAGCGATTCTGTGGCAAGCTTAAAGCCTAATTTGAAACCTTCGGTGAAAAATTCTTCGTTATATAGCATGTTTAACTTAACAGTTATCTCTTCAAGTTCTTCAAGCAATTCAGCATGAATTTTGGATAGGTTAGCACGCATCTTATCAAAGGTTGTATTCAGCAGTTTGGTTAATTCTTTAATTTCATTGTTGTTCATTCCGCATTTTTCTATGGGAAAAATTGTTCCTCTGTATAGGCTTTTTACTGTGTCATTCATATAAACCTCCATTACACCAAACGGTGTTTTTGTACATTATAACATCATTTGATGGTTTTGTCAATAACATCAAACGATTTTATGATAACATATAACAAAAGGAGATGATAATATGTATCAAAGAATAAGGGATTTGCGTGAGGACAGGGATATGACCCAAGAGGAGCTTGCCACTGCGCTTAATATGTGGTTGAATACGTATAGAAATTATGAGGTGGGAAACCGTGAGCCACCATTTGCGTTTATGATAGAGGTGGCAAAATATTTTAATGTTTCCCTTGATTATTTGGCTGGGCTTATACAAACGCCGGAAAGGCTTGACCGTTTGAAAAAATGAGTTGCGGAGAAAAAAAGTTACCCGAAAGAAAGCCCACCCGATTGTTTAATTTTGATTATAGCCGAGGCGGAGCATATTTTCTAACCATCTGCACCCAAGACAGAAAAAGAATACTGTCAAAAATTGTGGGAACAGAAAAAGAAAAACCCGTAGGGGATGGCGCCCTCGACATCCCGAAAATCCGGTTGACACGGTATGGCAGAATTGTAGAAAAATATATTTTATCGACAAATAACATAGAAGGTGTTTTTGTTGATAAATATGTTATTATGCCTAATCACATACATTTGATTTTGTGCGTAAATAATGACGGGATGT
>JAGANX010000066.1 GCA_017623975.1 Clostridia bacterium | reverse complement strand
GAGGGGCGAAAACGGCGATAACATCCCACATTAATGGAGAAAAACATAGTTTTTCAACCTTATTATTTACAAACAATTATTAGTTAACTAAATCTTGCTATTTTTCGTGGGATGTGGTTATGCCTTAATGTGTCAGCCTCTATTTATTTAATTGACTTTTTTGTAATTATATGGTAAACTATAATTGTATAGTTGTCACTATATAATTAAATTTATAAGGAGAAACAAAAATGAAAAAGAAAATCCTTTTTGCACTTGCAATTGTTGCAATGCTTGTGTGCATTTTTGCAGTAAGTGTTGGTGCTGAAGCGCCGGAAATGTACATTGAATTCGGTGCAAGGTTTCCGGGAAGCGACGAGTATATTACAGTATATACTCAAAATGCGGAATCCGTAAGCCATCCACACATTAATTTTGCAACCTACAAGTTTTATTCAGATGTTGAATTTACTCAAGAGGTTGATATGTCAACCGTTACCGGAATTGACTTTTCCGTTGCAAAAACCCACGGCTGTAACGGTAATGCGCCTAACAGAATGACAAAGCCCTCAGCTCCCTTTGTTAACTGCGAGGAGGTTAAGTGGTTTTTGGAGGGCTTCCCAACCGTTTCCTATAGCGGAGGCTTATTTAAGGGCTGGACGGGGTTGAAGCACTTCGATTTCGGTAATGCAACTGCCATTAACGACAACACCTTTGAGAATGCAGGCTTCGAGAGCATTACCATCCCTGCTACAATTAAAATCGTTAAAAACTCCTCGTTCAAGGATTGCGCAAGTCTAAAGAGTGTTAAATTTGAGGGTGCTCTTGATAGCTTGGGTATTAGCGCCTTCAGCGGTTGCACTGCTCTTACAAGTGTTGACCTAGGTCAAATAACCGTTATTGGCGAGAGTATGTTTAAAGGTTGCTCTTCACTTACAAGCATAGATATTCCATCAACGGTTACAGAAATTAAGTCCAGCGCATTCCATAGCTGCTCAGCCTTGTCAAGCGTTACAATGCAAGAGGGCATTACTAAAATGGGTAACTATGCGTTTTACAAGATAGGCGGTGCATCATTGCATATTCCTGCAACCGTACAGTCCCTCGGATACCAGCTTGCAGAGGAGTCGGGAATAGTTTCCTTAACCTTTGCTCAAGGCAGTAGGCTTACCTTTATTGACCACCGTGCTTTTATGAACTGTAAGTCACTTGAGGGTACAGTTATTTTGCCTGATGGTCTAATTGAAATCGACTATGGCTTATTTAGCGGCTGTGCAAAGCTTAAAGCAGTAAAAATACCTGACTCTGTAACAAAATATACAGAAAATAAAGCAATGTTTACCGGATGCTCATCTCTTGAATTTGTTCAGTTATCCAAAAATGTTTCTGTGATTCCAAGCTCTATGTTTGAAAATTGCACATCCCTTAAGGCAATTTCAATTCCTGAGGGCGTTACGACAATGAATTATAAGGCACTTCGTAATTGCACAAGCCTGGAGGCGGTTTATTTACCGTCAACCTTGACTAATCTCGGTGTTGTAAGCTCCTCGGCAACAGACTGGGGTGTATTCTATCAATCACCTAAGGTTTTCTTTGTAAATGAGCCATTTGAGGTATTTGATGGCAATGAGCTGATTGACGATAAGCTTGAAATGCCTGAAAAGCCAGAGGTTTACTATATGCCATCAGGCTTAGTGTCAGTTGCTAACTCGGAATTCCAAAACTGTAATAATCTTAATAATGTTATCGTTTTCCCAAAGGGTGTTACAGCTCTTGACGGATGTAAGCAGGGTGCATTCTTTGGCGCAGGTAAAAACAGAACGACTGCATTGACTCTTGTGTTCTTAGGGGATATGTCGTCAATCATAATCAGACAAAACGATTCTTCATACGCAAACATTCACTATGTATTTGCAAATCCTAATGATAAGGACCTAAACAGCTTAACCTTAACCGTTGGTTCAGCAAATAACGCATATGTAAGCAACACATATATGTATTTCTGTGCAGGCAATGTTGTTTATGACCTTGGCACCTTTAAGGCGCCGAATTCAACGGTCTATACAGTATTGGAAACTGACTTTACAAAGACTGTTAATACCTCAGAGGCACAGCCTCATTTCGCAGACCCTAATAAAACTATCACAACACCTGCGGATTGCGTAAATAACGAAAAGAAAACAACATATTGCTTCTGCGGAGCTGAAATAGGAGCTACAGATGTTGAGAATACCTCCCTTGGTCATACACATAGTATTTTTGTAGATTTAGTTTATGAAAATTATTTAGATAAAGGCACCTACAAGCACAAGTGTGAACGATGCGATGATATAAAGGCTGAAAAAACTGCACCGTCACTATTTTCAACACTGGGCTTTTCAACACCGGAGGATGGCAGAGGTCAGCTTGTTATTTGCTTTGCCGTAAATAAGGAAGCAATCAGCATTTACGAGGGCTTATCAAATAAGACCTTAACATACGGTGCATTCGCCGTAGCATATGATAAAATAGGCACAAACGATATTACAAATGCAGACGGAGTAATTAAGGCAGATATTGACGAAAGCTATGCATCCTTTGAAATGAAAATCACAGGCTTTGAAACAGACGCACACAAAAATGCAAAGCTATCTATCGGTGCATATGTAATCGACGAAAAGGGTAATATATCCTACCTGCAAGCATCAGCGCCAAATGAGGGCGAAAAGTATTCCTATATCACATATAATGGTGTTTTAGCACAACAATAACAAAAAGCTCTCTTGGATTTTCCAAGAGAGCTTTTTAATGCCTTCCTTAAAGGGTTACGTGCGTTGTGGTGGTGGACTCAAATTGCACCGATGTGCATTAGTGTAGGGTGTAGGATGTAGGATGTAGGGTGTTGCTACTTGATTTCTATTGTGTAGCTTACCTTTTTATCCTGTGTTTTAAGTGTGAGGTCGGTTAAATAAACAGTAACGCCACGCT
>JAGANX010000009.1 GCA_017623975.1 Clostridia bacterium | reverse complement strand
CTTGCAGGGAACAAGCCTGCAATTAAAGTAAGTCCCATGCTGATAAGCACAAGGATTACAGCTGCACCAAATGGTAGCACTGCCTTTAATGTTTCAAGTCCTGTCAGCGCGCCGAGAATTATGTTTATAATTCCAACGAAGAACAGGGAAACAAGTATGCCTATAACACCCGCCGTAAAGCCTACAATTAGTGTTTCGGCATTGAACACACGGGAAACATCCTTTTTGGATGCACCTATGGCACGCAAAATGCCGATTTCCTTTGTCCTTTCAAGAACGGAAATATAGGTAATAATACCTATCATAATTGAAGAAACGATAAGGGAAATAGCGACAAACGCAACCAGCACGTAAGTGATAGCATTTACAATAGTTGTAACTGAGCTCATAAGCATAGCCACTGTGTCGGAGTAAGTTATTCTGTCGTTTTCGTCCTCTTGGCTACTGTTATATTTCTCGATTTCATCCTTAATAACTTGCTTTGCGTCAAAATCCTTTGGATAAATAAGAATTGTTGTTGGCTTGCTATAATCTACGTTACCAAAATATTCTAACGCATCTTGCTTGTTAACATCAGGATTTTCTGAAAGATTTTCGTAAAGAAGTGAGTTTACCAAAAGGGTTAAGTTCTCCATTCCGTTTTCAACAGTGGTAATGTTGTTTAAAATGCTTTGGAGAAATGCGGTAGTTTCGGGCTTTGATGCAGTTTGCGAGAAAGCCATAAGCATAGGATAAATGTATTGTTGTACATATTCTTTTGTGTATCCGCCCCAAGGAGCAGCACCGTTTTGGTCTTCTTCATCCTCTTTAAAGGTTAATAGCTTTTCCATAGCAGGGTTAGAAGCCAATGCTCCTTTAAGGAAGCTGATAAGCTGAATGTCACTAAGCCTGTTTACATCTACCTCACCGCCGGTAAAAATCAAAATATCATTTCTCATATTTTTTCTAACGAGTGAAAGGTTAGGAAGGACAGGCGCAAAGGGTAAGCCGTTTGATAAGTCAACGTCTGAGTTTTTAAGGGCTTCAAGGATAGCGCCCTCGTTTGACTTGTCAATGATAGTAGTCATCAAATCAGCCCTGTAACCGATAGAGCCGATAACGCTTGAACTTGCTGCATTTTCATTGGGTGTTAAAATACCAACGATTTTAAGAGTAGTAGCAGTTTCTAAATACTTTGCAATTTCAGCATCGTCACGTTCTTCAATTCTACCGTCATCAGTTAATTTGTATTTTTCTGATTCCGGCACAACCTTAAACTCATATCCGCACAAATAGTCAAATGTATATGTTTTTGATTCAATTGGTTCAGGTATCTGTCCTGCTTTTACAGAGTTAACGAAGTTTTCAAGCTCTTGAATGTTTTTAATACCTAAGGTGTAAAGGGTAAAGTCGGATATTTGTTGATTTTTGTCAACAATCAACACAACCTCGTTAGGCTTAGTCGGGAATTCACCGTAAAGCTTCGTATATTGGCTTTGAACATATTTTTCATCACCAACAAGCTCTTTAAAGGCACTGCCGCCCATTAATGAGTTGGCGGTTTCACCAATAGAGGAGCTGTCACCTAAAATCCAACCCATTTCAAGCCTTGAAAGAATACCAACAATGCCGTCAATAGTTGGTGTCCATCCGGTTACCTTGTCATAATAGTACGTGTTAAGCTTAGCATCATAGGAATACTTTACATCGGTTGCATTTGTTTTAAATATCTCTGAGTTCTTAATGTATTCTTGGAATTTAGTCAGGTTATTTGAAATTAAGCCTCTGCTACCGGAGTCAAAAATATGTGCTAAAACATCATGAGAATAGATGGTATTAGGCGCAGGATTTTCAACGGTGCTTTCTTCCATAAGAGAACCCATGACGGTCATTAAGTCCATGGAGTTTTCTCTAATTTCCAAGGGATAAGAGGACATGGTGCCCTTTTCAATGCTTGTAATATAAGCGCTTACGCCTGATGAAACAGAGAGGATAAGAGCAATACCGATAATACCAATGCTTCCCGCAAAGGCGGTTAAAAAGGTCCTACCCTTTTTAGTCATCAAGTTGTTTTTGGAAAGGGAAAGTGCGGTTAAGAAGGACATTGAGGTTTTCTTGTCATTAACCTTTTGCTCCTTGCGCTTTTCCTTTTCAGCCTTGGAAAGATTTTTATAGGCTTCTTTAATTGCTTTCTTTTCCTTGCAAAGCTTTTCCTTAAACTCGTTTTTCTTGGAAAGATACTTTTGTGGGTCACTTTGCTTTAAATTAGCTAAAATATTATCGTATTCAAGCTTTTTTTCATTAAGCTCACTCAGCTTGTTTCTCTTGTAAGCTTTGGCGGAAACAGAAGCTTGCACCTTTTCGGTAACAGGCGAAGTATAAGGGTCAGAGTCGCTTATAACCTTACCGTCAAGCAAATTAATAATTCTCGTGGAATACTCCTTTGCAAGGTCAGGGTTATGGGTAACCATAATAATGAGCTTATCGTTGGAAATTGCCTTTAAAAGCTCCATTATTTGTACACTTGTTTCAGAGTCAAGGGCGCCTGTGGGCTCATCAGCCAACAAAATGTCAGGATCATTAACAAGAGCACGGGCAATAGCCACCCTTTGCATTTGACCACCTGAAAGCTGGTTAGGACGCTTTTTAATTTGTTCACCTAATCCAACAGTTTCTAAGGCTTCAATAGCTCTTTTGCGTCTTTCATCCTTGGAAACACCGGAAAGGGTGAGAGCTAATTCTACGTTAGCAAGTACCGTTTGGTGGGGTATAAGGTTGTAGCTTTGAAAAACAAAGCCCACAGAGTGGTTTCTGTAAGTGTCCCATTCTCTATCACCATACTCCTTTGTAGATTTTCCGTTGATTATAAGATCCCCGCTTGTATATTGGTCAAGACCGCCGATGATGTTAAGCAACGTAGTTTTGCCGCATCCGCTTTGACCGAGGATGGAAACAAACTCGCTTTGGCGAAATTCAATTGAAACACCCTTCAAGGCATTAACAACGGAATCGCCGGTGACATAATCCTTTTTTATGTCAGTTAGTTTTAACATCTTTGTTCCTTCTTTCATAAATAGTATGATATATTATTATATATTTTGCAATGGAATAAGTCAACATATTAAATTCAATTTTTATAAAAGTAACAAAATATTCATATAAGTAGCATTCCCAATATTGCTTTTTATACTGGAATGTGGTATTATTAAAATAGAATAATAGGAATCTTGGAGGAAGTATGACGGATAGAGCAAAATGGTTAAGGGAAGCGGGCTTTGGCATCTTTTGTCACTGGACCACCCATTCACAGCCCGAAAAAGGTGAAAAGGTACCACATAGCCAAGCGATTGAAAACTTTGATATAGATAGATTTACAAAACAAATTATCGACACTGGGGCAAGGTTTTTGTTCTTTACAATAACCCATGCTGATATGCACCTTCCCTTTCCCTTAAAGGAAATGGATGAAATTGTGTCGGGTTACACATCAACTCGCGATTTGGTTAGTGAACTGTACGACAGGTTGTCTCCACACGGAATTAAACTCTGCGTTTATTTCAATGGTGAAGGGTCAACTGACTCTACGTGGCAAAGCAAAACTGAATTTAGAACTAACCCACAGGTCCACGCTGAATATTGCTACCGTATAACAGAAGCAATTTCTAAAAAGTTTGGTGAAAAAATTTCCGGCTGGTGGATAGATTGCTGTTATGAACCGGGAATTTGCGGCGGCAGAGGCTTGCGCTACGATTACCAAAGATACGCAAATGCCTTGCGTGCGGGAAATCCAAATTCCATAGTTGCATTTAATTTCCGCGGTACAGAACCTTGGGGTAGTGAATGGGGCAGAGATATTTCCGATTTCCAAGCAGGTGAGGAAAATGACTTGCTATTTTATCCAAGCGGCGCTCTTTCAGGGGAAGGCGGTTTGCAATGGTTCGGACTTTGCTGGATGGATGATTATTGGGTACACGAGAAAAAGGGTGAACCTACACCTGTTCATTCTAACGAAAAAGTGTTAAATTACATACACAGGGTCAAGGAAAATGGTGGCGTCTTTGCCTATAATGTGGCTCCATATCAAGAGGGACATATTTCTGAAAAAACAATGGCGCAGCTTTTGTGGCTAAAAGAAAAAGGAGTTTAGAAATGAAAAAGATAATAGCATTACTTCTTTGCGTAACAATGGTATTTAGCCTTATGGCATGCACGGGCGTAAAGGGGGATCCAAATGGCGGTGGCTCAAATTCAACAGATGCAAGTGGATCAAGCACCGACAATTCAAGTACTGATGCACCAAAACCCGAAAGCTCTAATAGCGACGCATCAAGTGTTGACAGCTCTGACACAAACAATTCAAGTAGCGATAGCTCTGCCTTGCCGCCGTCAAGCACAGACAGCTCAAATACAGACAATTCAAGTACAAGCGGTTCAAGTGTAACATCAAGCAGTACAGGCGGAAGCACAAGACCGGACAGACCCTCGATAGTTCCTGACAGGACGAACTACGTTAATACTGTTCTTGGAGATAAGGAGTGGATAGAATATATTAACGAGGTTGCAAGGCATCCTTACTTAACGCCTTACTATAACGGTTATACAGCGGCGCTTACAATGACCTTTGATGACGGATATGATTCAAACACAGGAACAATAGTTTCTGATGAATTTGAAAAGTACGGCTACCGCGGTACGATGATGTTAGGTCCATGCTTCTTGGGCGGTGAGAATATAATAAATGAGTGGAACAGTATTTTGTCACGTGGATATTTAGATGTTGGTTGCCACGGATATAATCACAAGGAGCCAACAACTCTTGACCCATCCGAATACGAGCATGAAATCAAGGATGCTATTATGTTTTTACGTGAAAAGTTTCCGGGTCAAAGGGTTTTAACCTTTGCAACACCCTATGCTCATATTAATTCTGCATATGAAGCATTTATGTCCGATTATGTAATCGGTAACCGCTTGGAGGCGGGAGGAGACCGTATCAATTTTGGTGAGGATCTTAGCTATAATCCATACAGAGTAAAGGCTGTTTCCTTTAATGCAAATACAGGCGCAAGCAACGCAAAAACAGAGGTTCAAAATGCTGTTAAATACGGCAGATGGGTTGTTGAGCTTTTCCACTGCGTAAAAGACAATGCAACAGGCGTTGATGTTGAACGCTCTACCTTTGTATCCCATTGTGAATGGCTTTACAGAAATTATAGAAATGATTTGTGGGTAGCAACCTTTGAAGAGGTTTTGATTTACGGTGAGCAGTTAAAGCATACAGTAGTTGATTATACTGCTTGCGATAGAGAATCCTTAACCTTTACAGTAACACCTGACGGTACTCTTGACTATGAAATATACAATATCACAATGTCAATGCACGTTTACTTGCCTGAGCTTGTTGACTCCGCATATGCCATAGTAAACGGTGAATATCAACCGCTGGAAATGGAAGTGATTTTTGAAACAGCGGAAAAGTACGTTACTATTCGCAATATTGATGCTACTAAGCAAAGCGATGTTGTCGTATATATTGGCGGCAACAAAACAATGAAGAATAACTGCGTTCACCGTTATGCTAATGGTGAAGTGGTAGAGCCAACACACGAAACAGGTGGTTATTCAGTTAAGGAATGTACAAAGTGCGGACACACATATAAGTTTGCATTTACAAATCCCGTACACGATTATACAGGTGAAGAAGTTGTAGTTATTGCACCAACGGAAAGAAAAAATGGATTTTCAAAGCATTATTGTACACAGTGTGACAAATATATAGTTGAAGAAAATCAGTTTATAGCGCCTGCAACCGAATAAACACAAAGCCTGCTGATTTTTTTAGCAGGCTTTTGTAACCCTTGCGATTGAAATTTTGTCTATATAAGTGAAGGGCAAAATTTTGGAGGTGTAATTATGAAAAACAAAATCAGATTAACATTAATGTGCATTTTACTTGCTTTTTCAATTTTATTGAATTTAGTCAGCTGCGGGGTAGCGAATGCTATTTCTGCAAAAGATTTAATGGAAGGAATCGAGGCAAGAGAAGTAAACGAAAGAGAAGCGGATGATGATTTCGTCAATAATCAAATGGCGCTTTCTTTAAAGCTCTTTAAGGAGTCAAGCAAGGAAAGTAAGGGCAAAAATGTGTTAGTGTCCCCATTGTCCGTACAGTTGGCCCTTGCAATGACTGCAAACGGAGCAGAAGGGAAAACAAGGGCTGAAATGGAAACCCTTCTTGGCGGAGAAATTGATTTGGAAAAATTAAATGAGTATCTTTACACATACATTAAAAATCTGCCAAGTGAAGAAAAAAGCAAGCTTGAAATAGCTAATTCAATTTGGTTCAAAAGCGGTGAAATTACCGTAAATGATAGCTTTTTGCAAACTAACAAGGACTATTATGATGCAAGCGTTTACGAAGCCGATTTTGATAAAAATACAGTTAAAGATATTAACAGCTGGGTAAACCAAAATACAGACGGTATGATAGAAAAAATTGTTGATGAAATAGATGAAGAAACAATTATGTACCTTATAAATACCATTATGTTTGATGCAGAGTGGAGTGTAAAGTATAAAGAGGAAAGCATAAGAGAGGGCGAGTTTACATCTATTGATGAGAAAATACAAAAAGTAGATATGATGCGTTCCACAGAGGGCATTTATATTGAAACCGAAAATGCAATAGGCTTCAAAAAGAATTACAAGGGCGGTAAATACGGCTTTGTTGCTCTTTTGCCAAACGAAAGCATTAACATACACGATTTTGTAAACAGCTTAACTGAAACTGAATTGCTATATGCATTGGAAAATGCAAGCCACGAAACCGTATATGCAACTATGCCTAAATTCAAATATGAATACGAGCTCAATATGAACGAGGTGCTAAAAGCACTTGGAATGGCTACCGCATTTGAAGAAGGAAAAGCGGAGTTTAACGGTATGGGACAAACGGAATACGGTATGTACATCGGCAAGGTACTGCATAAAGCATTTATCTCTGTTGATGAGGCAGGTACAAGGGCAGGCGCGGTTACATCCGTTGCTATGGATGGTAACGCTGCACCTATGGAGCCGAAAACAGTAAAGCTTGACCGTCCGTTTTTCTATATGATTATAGATAATGAAACAAATCTACCTATATTTATAGGAACACTCACAACCGTAAAGTAACTTGACATAGCTATACAATTGTGATATAATTGCCACAAAGCGTATGTTGAGGTTATTATGAAAGGTTACAGAGATATAAAAAAAGCAATAGACAAAGAAATAAGGCAAGGTCAAAGCTTAAAAGAACCGTATCGAATTGATATGAATGTAAGTGACGATAGTGAGTTTTTATCAAAATTTTCCACCAGTGAAACACCTGTAATTAGCCGTGAGGTTGCAGATTTTATTGAACAATCAACTCCAACGATTAGGAAGGATGAAACGCTGACTTTAAGGATAAAAAGCAATTGCATAGACGAAAAGGAAAAGGAAATTTATCCAAGCGCAGTAAGAGAATACTATAAAGAAAGATACATTTCCAACAAAAGAGAGCTTATGCGAGATTATGTAATTGCAGCCATTCTTACCTTGGCGGGTATTTTGGTTTTGGCGCTTGCTATTTTTGTTGGACATCACAGCACAATATGGTCAGAGGTTGTTGATATTGTGGCATGGGTTTTCATTTGGGAAGCAGTGTATATTGCATTCCTCGAAACAAGAAAGCTTAAACTTGACAACCGAAAATATATAGCCTATATTTCTATGAAGGTTGAATACATTGATAAATAAAAAAATCTGTCTGCGACAGATTTTTTTATTTATCTTTTAGTAAATTCCTCACCGCGAATTAAATAATCGATAGAAACATTGTAATAATCAGAAAACTTGATAAGCATTTCAATATCAGGGTTTCTTGCACCGGTTTCATATCTTGAAAGCGTTTCTCTGCTCATATTCAAGTCCATTGCGACTTTAACTTGGGAATATTTCTTTTTCTTTCGTATTTCACGCAAGCCTTTTAATTTCATAAACATACTCCCAAAAAAACAAAATATATCTTGATTTAATTGTACCAAAATGATACAATTGTTATGTACCAAATTGGTACAATGGAGGGCAATATGTTATTATGTGAAAAAATTAGACAACATCAATATGAAATAAATGCTTGGTTTGTTTACAGATATTTTTGTCAAAACCCAAAAAATCTTAAAAATGAATGCTACAAAGAGTTCTATATAATACTTGATACATACTTTACAAACAAATATAAGCTTGAAACAGAGGAGAAAACAAGGAAGGGCATAAAGCAACTATTTAGTTATGAAAGTGAAAAACAAATAATTGTGAACAAAGAGCTTATAGACTGGGTTATTAAAAGCTATAAGGAAGATAACACCTTGTTATCATAAAAACAAAAACTCCGAAAAATCGGAGTTTTTGTTTTATAATTATTTGTTAAGTCTATCTTCAAGAGCTTTGAGTTCTTCGTACATAGTAGCAGGAACTCTATCGCCAACCTGTGCATAGAAGGCTTTGATATTCTCAACGTCTTCGAGCCAAGAAGCCTTATCAACAGAGAGAAGACCCTCAACAGTGTCAACAGTAATGTCGGAAAGACCTTCGATATTGATATCCTTAGCATAAGGAACATAACCGATAGCAGTCTCTCTTGCGTCAACCTTGTCTTCGCAACGAGCAAGAATCCAATCAAGAACTCTCATATTGTCGCCAAAGCCCGGCCAAATGAAGTGACCTTCATCGTCAGTTCTGAACCAGTTAACGTGGAAAATCTTAGGAGCATTAGGAATCTTATGTCCCATATCAAGCCAGTGCTGGAAGTAGTCACCCATGTTGTAACCAACGAATGGACGCATAGCCATTGGGTCACG
>JAGANX010000065.1 GCA_017623975.1 Clostridia bacterium | reverse complement strand
GTTTTAGACGAGAAAATATTTCGTATAGCAAAGAAACGAATGCAGGTAATATTGACATATTGCCAAGTGAGTTTCTGAAGATAGGCGGGATATTTACCGTCTAAAACCTTATTGGTTCGAGCCTACTGTGGCATACTTCAAATAAACACCGCACTTGAATCAACCCAAAATCCAAGTGCGGTGATGTTGTTTTATTTAGATGTATCTGTTGTACCGTTTGATGTACCTGTTGAAGCAGGTTTGGATGTATCCGTTGTGCCGCTTGATGCCGGTGTGGATGAAGCAGAGCTGTTTGTTCCACTTGATGTAGGTGTGGAAGATGATGTTGTTCCTGTTTCATGGTCATGTCCATCGTGAGAATCACCTGCAATTTCGTGAACGAGGAAATAAATCATTGTTGCCAAGATACTTGCTATCATAAGGAATGCGAGAACAAGAATGAATATTCTTGTACCCTTGCTGTGTGATGATTGGTAGCCGTTGTTTGGCTTATAGCTGTTTGAGCCGTTTCTTTTGTTTGCCATTTTTAAAATTCTCCTATTATTTTATTTTCATTTGTTTTGCTCTTATATCCTTTTCAAGCATTAACACTCCTGTTGCCGGGATTTTCAGCTTTCTGTAATGGGAGCTTGCCTCAGGATATTTTGTTTCATAATCTTTGAGCACTTGGGTTATTTTTTGATTCTTTTTAAGATTCATTGCAAAGACGATTGTACCGATTGATGTCCTTGTTGTTTTTATAGGAATCAATGACGGTCTTATTAAAATTGCCTTATGCTCTGAATTAATAAGCATAATATAATCATCGTTCTCTTCATAGATTACGCTGACAATTGGGGATGCATCCGAATATGCTTTTTTAAGCTTTTTACGGTTACCCTGGGTTGCGTATTGGTCCATGGGAACTCTTACCGCTTTACCATTTTCGTAGAAGAAAATCACTCTGTTTTCTTCGGTAAAGACAGGATTTATTTTCATTGAAATTACACGCTCGTCAGGATCAAAGTTGAGCTTCTTTGGAACATATATACCGATATCAGATGCTTTCGTAAGCTCAAAATCGGACATTTTTGCAAAATAAAGCTGGGCTTTGTCTGTAAAGAATATAAGCTCATCCTTATTGCTAACTTCACATTCAAGAATTATTTCGTCATCCTCTTTCAATTTCTGCTCAGCGTTACCGCGCAAGGATTGCTGTGTAATCTTCTTTAAATATCCGTCCTTTGTAAAGAAAAGATTTGCTTGATAGTCCTCTATCATAATTTCCTTATCAAAGGTCTTAATCTCTGTTGCTTCAATAACATCAGTACGCCTTGGCTGACCATATTTTTTCTTAATGGCGGTTAACTGCTTAATGATGTATTGCTTCATTTTTATTTCGTCATATAAAAGGTCTGTGAGCTCTGCAATTTCTTCATCCAAGGCTTTAATTTCCTCAATACGGTTTGCAATATACTCACGGTTTAGGTGACGCAATTTAATTTCCGCTATGTATTCCGCTTGGTCCTTGTCAATATCAAAGCCTACCATAAGATTGGGAACAACATCCTGGTCTTTTTCTGTATCACGAACAATGCTTATTGCCTTGTCAATATCAAGAAGTATTTTTCTAAGACCGCGGAGAAGGTGACGCTTTGCCTTTTTCTTTTCAAGGTCAAAAAAGAATTCGCGTTTTAGACATCCCGTCCTAAACCTTATCCATTCAACTAAGATTTCCTTTACTCCAAGCTGCTTGGGCACTCCGTCAATCAACACATTGAAGTTACAAGCGAAGCTGTCTTCAAGAGGTGTAAACTTATAAAGTTTTTGCATAACCGAGTCAGGGTCAGAGCCTTTTTTAAGGTCTATGGCTAACTTAAAGCCATCCTTATCTATTTCATCTCTTACCTCGGTTATTTCCTTAACCTTACCCTCCTTCACAAGATCAAGAATATCCTTCTTTATTGCCTCAATTGAAGTGGAGTACGGTATTTCAACAACCTCAATACAGTTTTCATCCTCGTCATAATTGTATTTAGCGCGTATTTTAACAGGACCTTTACCTGTTTCGTACACCTTTCTCATTTGCTCCTTATCGTAAACAACGCTTCCTCCGCCCGGGAAGTCCGGCGCTATCATAATATCGAGCAATTTTTCTGTATCTATTCTCGGTGAACGTAAAATTGCAATTGTTGCATCGCACACCTCCGCCAAATTGAACGAGCAAATGGAGGATGCAAGTCCAACAGCAATACCTAAATTAGGTGAAACGAGCACGTTTGGAAAGGACGTAGGCAGAAGCCTTGGCTCCTTCATTGTGCTATCGTAGTTATCCACCATTTCGACTGCGTTTTTATCAATGCCATTGAAAATCTCTTGACAGAATGGGTCTAATTTTGCCTCTGTATATCTGGAAGCCGCAAATGCCATATCTCGGCTATATTGCTTACCAAATGAGCCCTTGGAGTCAACAAATGGATGCAAAAGAGATGCATTTCCTCTTGTTAAACGAACCATTGTTTCGTAAATTGCCATATCACCGTGTGGATTTAACTTCATAGTTTCACCAACGATATTAGCGCTTTTTGTCCTGTGGCCTGTCATAAGTCCCATTTTATACATTGTATAAAGAAGCTTTCTGTGTGACGGCTTAAAGCCGTCAATTTCAGGAATAGCACGTGACACCATAACGCTAACCGCATATGGCATATAGTTAGACTCAATGGTTTCTGTTATTGGTTGATATATTGGTTCGCTTTCAACATAGGTTTCTTTTCTTTCCTGTTTTTTCTTAGCCTTTGCCATTTATACCTCCTAATACACGATGCGCGCAAGCGCGTATCATTCTGTTATAGATTGCCAATGACTCTCCTTCATCACTTGGAAGGTGCGCATAAACTGTATCTACTCCAAGCTTATCCGCTTCTCTCAAAAGAATAAACAGCTTTTTCGTCTGTTTCTTTATATCACCCCTGTTACCAACAGGCAACAGGTTTTTGTTTTCTAAAAGCTCTATTTCCTCATCATAGCACATTACTGCGCAGCTTTCGGTTTTCTGCTTTTCTTTTACAAATTCTATAAAATTAATATACTTATCATCAATCAAATACAAGTCTGCCGTCGGAGCATAATGCTTGTACTTCATACCGGGGGAAAGGGGTGTTTCTCCGCTTTTGAGCTCCTCCTTTACCGCCCCTGCTATGCTAACATTCGGACATACCTCCAAAAGCATATTCACGGTTACGGCGCCGGGACGAAGTAAAACAATTTCATTATCGGTTATTTTAATAACGGTGGACTCCACCCCAACATCACACTCACCGCCGTCAAGAATCAACGGTATCTTTCCATTCATATCATCATAAACGTGCTGTGCGGTTGTGGGGCTTGGCTTACCTGAGCTGTTAGCACTTGGGGCAGCTATCGGAATACCTGCCATTTTTATCAGTGCGTTAGCAACGGGATGGACAGGGCAACGAATTGCCACACTGTCAAGTCCTGCGGTAACCTCGCTTGGAATTACCGCCTTCTTTGGCAAAATAACCGTTAAGGGTCCGGGCATAAATTTGTCAGCAAGTAAATAGTAAAGGTGGTTAGTGAAAGCTATTTTTTCGGCATCAGAGGGTTCTGCTATATGAACTATTAAAGGGTTGTCCGACGGTCTGCCCTTTGCCTTAAAGATGTTTAGGCAGGCATCCTTATTAAGTGCATTTGCACCCAAGCCATATACAGTTTCAGTTGGAATCGCTACCAAGGCACCGTCATTTAAAAGCCTTGCTGCTTTGTTTAAAATATCGTAGCTGTCCCTCTCTGTCTTAAAAACTTCCGTTACCATTATATTTTTCCCTTTTAATTCTACTGCTCTTGTGAGCCTTTTAATTTTTCTGCCGCATCAGCAGTTGCAAGCTTATCAAGCATTTCTCCTATATCGCCATTCAAGAAGGCTTCAAGAGAATAGATTGTATAGCCAATTCTATGGTCGGTAACACGACTCTGCTGATAGTTATAGGTTCTTATCTTTTCACTTCTGTCACCTGTTCCAACCTGGCTCTTACGCTCTGATGCTATTTTATCATTTTGCTCACGAACCTTTATGTCGTAAAGCTTTGTTCTTAGAATTTTGAATGCTTTGTCCTTATTCTTAAATTGGCTTCTTTCATCCTGACATTCAACAACAATACCTGTGGGCTTATGGATTAAGCGAATCGCACTTTCTGTTTTGTTAACGTGCTGTCCGCCTGCACCGCTTGATTTACAGGTTTCCACAATTACATCGCCCATATTAAGCTCTACCTCAACATCCTCAGCCTCGGGAAGAACAGCAACGGTAGCAGTTGATGTCTGTACCCTGCCCTGCGCCTCTGTTTCAGGCACTCTTTGCACTCTATGCACTCCACTTTCAAACTTGAAGCGTGAATATGCGCCCTCACCCGAAATCATAAAGGTAACCTCCTTGAAGCCCTTTAAGCCCGTTTCGTTAGCACCTGTCAGCTCAAATTTAAAGCCGTTAGCCTGTGCATACATGGAGTACATACGGTAAAGGTCGTAAGCAAACAAAGCCGCCTCCTCACCTCCCGCGCCTGCACGGATTTCAACAACAACGTTTTTATCGTCATTGGGGTCCTTGGGAATTAACAAGAATTTAAGCTCTTCCTCAATAACCTCAATTCTATCCTTGCACTCCTTGTATTCCTCTACGGCAAGGTCATACATTTCCCCGCTTTCCTCTTCCATTAAGAGCTTAGCACCCTCCATGTCGTCCACGGTCTTCTTATACTCACGGTACTTTTCAATAACAGGAGTAAGATTTTTATATTCCTTCATAAGCTTGGTAAATTCCTGTTGGTTAGAAACCGTTTCAGGATTAGCAAGCTCTTCTTCAAGCTGTAAAAATCTCTTTTCTGCCTCGTTTAATTTATTGAACATATATTTTCCTTATTTTGATTATTTCTTCTTAACAATGTGGATAGCAAATCCGCAAACCTCACCTTTAAGGTAGCAAATTGTTAAATTGCCCTTTGCGTCATATTTAGCAGTATCCTCATTAAACTCAATACCCATTCTTTCAAGGTATGCGCGGGCTCTGTCAGGGAAATTGGTTGCAATAGCAATGTGACCGTGTGTGCCCAAATATTTAGTATGCATAAACTCAAATTCTGTGCCTGCGAAGGTTGAGGAATTACCAACCTTGCATTCAAGACCGAACATAGCACAAATAAGCCTTGCACCTGCTTGTGCTTCCTTATCGTTTTCACAGTTGATGCCAACGTGAACAAGCTTGAAGCCAAGCATTTTCATAACCGCATTTCTTGTTAAGCGAGTAATTTCCTCAAAGTTGCCTGCATCTATCAATGCATCCTTAACCATAAAGCTACCGCCACAAGCAATTATCTTACCAAAGGACAAATAATCAAGCATATTGTCCTCGTTTATTCCGCCGGTTGGCATAAACTGTACCTGTTGATACGGAGCAGCCATAGATTTAATCATATTGATGCCGCCTGCTGCCTCTGCCGGGAAGAATTTAACTGCTTTAAGTCCCATTTCAATTGCTTGCTCAACCTCAGAAGGAGTTGCACAGCCGGGCAAAACAGGTACGCCCTTTTCAAGACAGTGCTTAACCACTCTTGGGTTAAAGCCCGGGCTAACAATAAATTTAGAACCTGCCTCAATAGCCTCATCCGCCTGCTCAGGTGTCAAAACGGTGCCGGCACCAACAAGCATATCAGGCATTTCCTTTGTAATTTTCGCAATCGCTTCCTTTGCGCATGCAGTTCTAAATGTAATTTCAGCACAGTTGAGTCCGCCATCTGCCAAAGCCTTTGCAAGGGGAAGTGCGTTATTAACATCTGTGATTTTTATAACGGGAACAAGACCGTAGTTATGTAATTCCTTAATAATATCCATTTTCAATTCCTTCTTAATCAATTATTTGCAAAAAGCAACGAATGCTTTGTGTGTTTCATAAAGGTCATTCTTTGCGATAACTTCAAGCGGTGCGTGCATTGAAAGAACCGGAACGCCCAAGTCAACTGTGTTAATGTTTTGGTTAGCAATATACATAGCAACTGTTCCGCCACCGCCAACATCGATTTTACCAAGCTCAGCAGTTTGCCATGTAATGTTATTTTCTTCAAATATTTTTCTGATAAAGCCAACGTACTCTGCGCTTGCGTCATTTGTAGAGCTCTTTCCGCCGCCGCCTGTGTATTTGTTCATAACAACACCGCAATTTACAATTGCACTGTTTCTCTTTTCAAATACCTCCGGATACATTGGGTCGTAGCCGGCAGAAACGTCTGCGGACAAGCACATAGAATTTGCTCTTACTACATTCGGATTACCGCCAAGCTGCTTGGAAATTTCTTCAATCAAGTCAACTATCAAACGGCATTTCATACCGCTAACGCCCTCAGAACCGATTTCCTCTTTATCGGCAAGAACGCACATAAGAGTGTGCTTGCTATCCTTACACTCGATTATAGATGTCAAGGCAGGATATGAGCAAACTCTGTCATCATGACCGTAGGCTGCGATAAATGAACGGTCAAGACCCAAGTCCCTTGCCTTGCCGGCAGGAGTTGCAATAAGCTCTGCACTTACAAAGTCCTTCTCGGTAATGCCGTATTTATCGTTCAAGATTTTAAGCATGTTGAGCTTAACCTTTTCGTCAATATCTCCATCAATTGGCTGTGAGCCGATAAGAAGATTCAAGCTTTCACCGGAATGAGCTGTGCCAAGCGGCTTTTGTGATTGCTCTCTTGCCAAGTGCGGAAGTAAATCTGTAATGCAGAAAATCGGGTCATTTTCATCTTCACCAATTGTAATTTCTACATTTGTACCGTCAAGCTTAGTAACTACTCCGTGAAGCGCCAAAGGAATTGTAACCCATTGATACTTTCTGATACCGCCGTAATAGTGTGTTTTAAGGTATGCAAAGCCTTCATTTTCAAACATTGGGTGCTGCTTCAAATCAAGACGTGGAGAGTCAATATGTGCAGCGCAAATTCTAATGCCGTTTTCAACATCCTCTGTACCTGCTGTAAATGCAAACAAGCTCTTGTTTCTATTATTATAATAGTATTTTCCGCCCTTTTCGATTTTACCGCCGAGAACATATGGAACAAAGCCGTTTGCCTCTAACATCTTTACGCTTTCCTTAACAGCTTCACGCTCGGTCTTAGCATTGTCAAGGAAGCTCATATATCCCTTAGAGTATTTTTCAAGTGCCTTTTCATCTTTTTTTGTACGAACGTCAAAAACGTTTTCTTTCTTATAGCAAAGCTGCTTTTTGAGTTCTTGCAAATCTGTCTTTTTCATAATAATTCTCCTTTATTTGTAGTACAGGCTTTTATATTTACTTGTAACTACCTTTAATTTATTAACATATTTTTGTGTTTCCGAGAACCGAATGTAAAACGGCTTTTCTTTGAGCCATTTATCTACATTGCCCGTGCCTGCATTATAAGCGCAAAAGGCAAGCTCCCAGCTCCCGTATTTTTTATATAAAATACTAAGATAGTAAGTACCGCACTTAATATTTTCTTCTTCGTTAAAAATATCCCTTTCCTTTACTTCGTTTTTACCTGACACATTTTCAAGCGGCATAATTTCAAGCAGCCATTCATACGTTTCAGGCATTAGTTGCATTAGCCCACATGCCCCTTTTTTTGAAACCGCGCCCTTATCAAAGCCGCTTTCCACCTTAATGACAGAATACACAATATATTCCGGCACACCGTATTCATTTGCGTATCTTACAACATACTCCTTATATTTTTGCGGGTAAGCAATATACTGCCACAGCCAGACAATAAAGGTTATTATGCCAAGCATCAGCAAGGCTATAAAAGCAACAAAAAATATTTTTTTACGATTAAACTCCCTCAACACCTAAGTCCTTTAATATAGAAATAATTTGTCCATTTAAGTCACAACCGTCACTGTTGTCAATTGCGTATGTACATTTTTTTCTTAACTCTTTGTCGCTTAGTTGAGAGTTTAAGCGAGCCACAGCCTTTTCCTTACTAATCCCGTCTCTTTTCATTATCCTTGCAATTTTTTCTTCATAAGGTGCTGTCACACATATGGTAACGTCACACATTTTATCAAAACTGCTTTCAAATAAAACAGGGGCATCAATCAAAACTGCGAAATATCCGTTTTTTTCAAAGTCTCGTATAAGTAATTCTGTTTCGATTTTTATATATTTATGAGTAATTTCGTTAAGATAATTCAGCTTGTTTTTTGCATCCTCACCCTCAAAGACAATTGATGCCAAGCGTTTTTTACTAACCCGACCGTCCTCTAAAATATCAACGCCAAAGGTATTTGTTAGTTCTTCTACGCATTTTTGATTTACTAAAACTGTTTCCCGATAAACCTCATCGGTATCAATAAATCCAATGCCAAAGTCGGCGAATTTATTACAAACATACCCTTTACCCGAGCCGCTTGAACCGCACAAGCCTATAATCATCATAATGCATCACCCTTGATAAAAATCTCACGCCCGTCGTTTGCAGATTTATACGCACATTCAAGCACCCCTTGTACGTAGGCACCGCTGTCAAAATTAGGGCTTGGCTCTTTGTTGTTAACTATTGCATCTATGAAGCTGTAATAGCTGCCAATATGCCCTCTCAGCCAACCTATTGGTGCTTTTATGCCGGGAAACACTCCGCCGGGAGACGGATATCTGTTAACGCACTCGATTTTGGTATAGCCGCAAAAGCCTCCCAAATCACCGCTTTTTGCGGTAGCGTCGTAGTAGTAGAGGAAATTAGGGTCCATAAGGTCAAATTTAATACTACCCTTTTCTCCGTGGATTTCTATAACAAGGTCGTCATTTGCTCCAGTTGTGATTTTGCTTATTTCAAAGGTGCCAACTGCACCGTTTTCCAATGTTGCAATCATATAGAATGCTTCGTCAGCATTAGTGCGCCATACACTGCCGTCAACCCCTGTACGAACAGGATATGCAATTTGGCTTTTTCCGATTACACTTTTAAATTCGCCGCACAGATGGTAAATAAGGTCAACCGCGTGGGAGCCTAAATCGAAAAGGACACCGCCACCGCAAACATCCTTATCCTGCTTCCAGCCCGCCTTTTTATTAGTATCAAGGGACGAGGAGTGAAGATATTTAACCGAGAAGGACAAAATTCTACCCAAGCGATTTTCGCCCATCAATTCCTTTGCCCGCATAATCGGTGACATAAAGCGGTTATTAAATACCACTTGGCATTTAACACCCTTTTCCTTAGCAAGCTCTGCCAGCTCCTTTGCCTGCGCGTAGCTTACAGCCAAGGGCTTTTCACAATACACATGCTTGCCTTTTAAAATTGCCTTTTTGGCAGTTTCGTAATGATATATATTGGGGGTACAAATATCAACTATATCAATGCGGTCATCATTAATTATGTCATCCTCTGTATCAGAGTAGTGAGAAAAATCATAGCGATACATAGCATTTTTTGCATTTTCAGGATTTTTTGTACAAACGCTCCAAATCTTTGCGTTAACATCTCCATCAAAAAAGTACGGCAAATTTTGTATACAATAAGCGTGAGTTTTACCCATTGAGCCAAAGCCCAAAAGACCAATATTTAGAAAACCGCAAAACACAAGACCGCCCCCTTTTTCACCATTTATTTTATATTATAACACTTTATTTTATATTTTTCAATATATTTATAATTTTTATATATAAAAACAGGCCGTTTTTTCAAACAGCCCGTTTCCGTAATCATTTAATTTTGAGCTTTATCCTGTGGCAATTGGAAATTGAAGTGTTCTAACAGCAAGCCTGTTTCAGATTCTTCAAGTATTGTGTTAAAGCTGCCAAGCATATCTATATATGCAGTTCCTATTAGCTGCTTTGCAAGCGTAACTGTCAAGGTTGTACTGCTTGACTCTGCGTAGTTTATGTAGTCAAACTCAAAAATTTTGTTATACACAGATGTGTCAAGGGCAATATTGTTTTTAATTGCCTGCACCTTTGTTGACAATGTACCCTCCACAGTGTATTGTGACCAACCGTGGTCGAAGAATTTTACAGTATAGGTTTCGCTGATTGCATTCAAATAAAATTCGGTTGAATATAGCTGCTTGCCACCATCTACCCAGTTGATGCTTAGTACAATCACTTTACTGTCGCTATCATAAGCAATTTGAAGTGTTCTTCCGTATCCCTTTCCTGTTTCAGCCACTACTACCCTTTCGATTATGTATTTGTTGTCAATCTTCTTATCGTAGTTAAGCATTATATGGTAGGCAAGAACATTAACTCCATTAGCCTTCAAGGTTTGTGCATAAACATCCTGTACCGTTTTGTCATCTAAGGGTTCAATTTCGGTTATTGCCTTTACACCGATTGCGAAGTTCATATTCTGACCCTTTTCGGCATACTGGCTGTTAATACCGACAACCTCACCCCTTGCATTTACCAACGGTCCGCCGCTGCTTCCTACCGAGATAGGCGCTGTGAACACTATCATCGGCTGTCCGTTAATGCTCTTTGAGGGGTTAGAAATTATACCGTCTGTAAAAATGTTATCAACACCAAGGGGGCTGCCCAAAGCGTACACAGGGTCGCCTGTTTTTACCTCAGTTGAAGAAAGCTTCAAGTATGAATTGCCCTCAATATCAATTTTTAACAAAGCGATATCCTTTTGGGCGTCATATCCTCTTACTGCCACAACCTCATATTCGTCTCCGCCGTAAAGCTTAACCTTTAACTTGTAAGCACCTGCGATAACGTGGTAATTTGTAACAATCTCACCCTCGGCACTCACAAAGAAGCCTGAGCCCATATTGTGTGACTTACCGTCCTTGTCGCAAGCCTCAATTCTTACGGTTGAGGACACAATCATTTCATAAATCTGTGATGGTAAATAATTTGATTCGTAAATATTTGTAATTTCATACCCACAGCTTTTGCAGGTATATTTTACATATCCCTCTTCACTGTCATTTACAGGTGGGAAGGTTTCCACCAAAAAGCTATGGTTATTTGTGTCAATTGGAATATTCTGTCTATTTAAGGCTGTGCCGCATGAGCTGCAAATTTGCTTTTTAATGCCCTCTGCGCTGCAAGTCGGTGCAATTTCAACAACCCAACTGCCCTCAGTATGTGCCTCTGTCGGCTTTAAAAATTCAGACTCAAAGTGATAGCCGCAAAGCTTACAGGTATATAGCTTATGCTCACCCTTTGCACAAGTGCCGCTAACGATTGCTTCATCATAATCATGCTCTAATTTTTCCCCGACAAAGGTTTCAAGAATTTCACCGCAGGTTGTACAGTTTTTACTTCTTACAAGATTGTCGGTACAGGTTGCGTTTGTGATTATTTGCCATTCCTCACTCTTTGTATGACCCTTTAAAGGCTCAACACTCTTTTCAACCACCTCTGTGCATACCTTACAAATCCTACCCTTCACCTCATTTTGTGTACAGGTTCCGTTTGTAATAGTTTGCCAGTCACCGGGGGTGTGCCCAACAAGAGGATATACCTTTGTTTCTACTACCTCACCACAATCTTTACAAAGCTTTTCTTCAACCTTATTAACTGTACAGGAGGCTTCCGTTTTAACCTGCCAATCAAGAGGTGTATGACCCTTTGCAGGAATAACCTCAATCGGAATTATGTGTTCACATATAGAGCACACCTGCTCACGCCTTGCGCTTAGTGTACAGGTAGGTCCTTTACAGGATGCACCATTAGAGTCAAGCGTGCGCTCCTGATACTGATGAACATGGTCCAGCTCCTCATTAGAACAGGAAGCAATGAAGATACTGCAAAGCAAAACAATTAAAATAGCACAAAAATAGATAATTCTACGCATTTTATTACTCCTATAAAATAGTTTACCATATTATTTTATCATACAGCTTCTTTTATGTCAAGTGAAAATAAAAAGCGAAGCATACTGCTTATTGCAGTGCCTCGCTTATTAATCATTTGTTTTGTAAGTATTGGTCAATAGCCTCTGCCGCAGTTTTTCCCGCACCCATTGCTAAAATCACAGTTGCTGCACCTGTTACAGCATCTCCGCCGGCATAAACTCCCGCCTTGGACGTCAAGCCATCCTCGTTTACTATAATTCCACCCCATTTTTGAGTATCAAGACCTTCGGTAGTAGATTTAATAAGTGGATTTGGAGATGTACCCAAGGACATAATTACGCAGTCAACATCAAGCACAAATTCGCTTCCTTCTTTTACGTGGGGAGAACGTCTTCCGCTTTCATCAGGATCACCAAGCTCCATTTTCACACACTTCATACCGCAAACACTCATATTTTTAGGGTCACGGCGGTCTTGTGGATTGTTATAGCCAAGAATTTCAACAGGGTTTGTAAGTGTCTTAAATACAATACCCTCCTCCTGTGCATGGTCAACCTCCTCGTGCCTTGCAGGCAATTCCTCTATGCCACGTCTATATACAATATAAACCTCCGCACCTAAGCGCTTCGCGCATCTTGCAGCATCCATAGCAACGTTACCGCCACCAACAACCGCAACTTTTTTCGCACGCAAAACAGGCGTATCGCTATCCTCTCTATATGCTTTCATAAGGTTTATTCTTGTTAAAAATTCATTGGCGGAAAATACACCCTTTAAATTTTCACCGGGAATGCCCATAAATTTCGGAAGTCCGGCACCTGAACCGATAAATACCGCTTCATATCCATACTCACCAATAAGCTCATCAACAGTTATGGTTTTGCCGATAACAACATTTGTTTGTATGTCAACGCCAAGCTCCTTTAATCCGTCAATTTCTTTTCTAACTATATCCTTAGGCAATCTAAATTCAGGAATACCGTAAACTAAAACGCCGCCTGCTGTATGCAAAGCTTCATATATAGTAACCTCATAGCCCTTTTTAGCAAGAACAGACGCGCAGCTAAGTCCGGATGGTCCTGAGCCAATAACTGCCACCTTGTGTCCGTTTTTCACAGGCTTTAATACCGCTTTTGCCCCGTTTTGATTGTGGTAATCTGCAACAAAGCGTTCAAGCCTTCCTATTGCCACAGCCTCACCCTTTATACCGCGAACGCACTTTCCCTCACACTGATTTTCCTGTGGACAAACTCTACCGCAAACTGCCGGTAATGATGATGACTTGGCTATAATTTCATATGCCCCTTCAAAATCCCCCTCTGCTACCTTAGCAATAAAATCAGGGATATAAATTTTAACAGGACAACCGCCGACACAAGGCTTATGCTTGCAATTCAAGCATCTTCTTGCTTCATCTATTGCTTGCTCAGGTGAATATCCAAGAGCAACCTCATCAAAATTTTTGTTCCTTACATTAGGATCTTGTGTTGGCATTATATTTCTTTTCACTGACATATTCGGCATCTTACTTTACCTCCTTATTAAAGAGGTTGCAAGCTTCTTTGTACTTATGCCGTTCAAATTCACCATAAGCATTGCTTCTTGACATTGCCTCGTCAAAATCTATCAAATGTCCGTCAAATTCAGGTCCGTCAACGCAGGCAAACACCGTTTTGCCGCCAACAGTTAAGCGACAGCCTCCGCACATACCTGTTCCGTCAATCATAACAGGGTTCATTGACGCTACCGTCTTTATTACATATTCCTTTGTCAATTGGCAAACAAACTTCATCATTACAAGCGGGCCAATTGTAATTACTTCATCATATTTTTCTCCACTTGTGATAAGCGCCCTCAAAGCATCAGTTACTAGTCCCTTTTCTCCTGCGCTTCCATCATCACTCATAAGAACATACTTGCTTGATGATTTTTCAAATTCGTCCTTCAAAATCACAAGCTCCTTTGACCTAAAACCGCAAATTGCGTGTACCTCACACCCTTGCTCGTGTAGCTTTTTAGCCACAGGGTAAGCAATTGCGCAGCCAACACCGCCGCCAACAACTGCTACCTTTTTAAGTCCTTGTGTGTGCGTGGCTTTGCCAAGCGGTCCTACAAAGTCCTCCAAGAAGTCACCCTTTTCAAGCATAGATAGCTTTTGGGTTGTTGCACCGACAATTTGAAAAATTATTGTAACAGTGCCCCTTTCCCTGTCAAAATCCGCCACTGTTAAAGGTATTCTCTCCCCTTGCGCATCAGTACGAAGGATGATAAATTGACCCGGCTCTGCCTTTTTGGCAACCAACGGTGCTTCTATTTCCATTAAAACTACTGTTTTATTCAATTCTCTTTTTTCTACTATTTTATACATTATTCATTTACCTTAGATAGTTTTTTCTTTAATATTTGGTAAAAGCTCACATCACTGACCTTTATGGTTTTTGCAGTATTTGCCGCTTTCTTTATTTTCAATATATCACCGTCATAAATGTCGAAGGAGCTATCCCCATCAACTTCCAGACTAAGTGCATTTTTCTTTAAAAGTCCGTCAACACTCACCTTCACCTCAATAGTATCCTCACCGCTTGTAACAATAGACGAGCACACAAAACGCATTGGTGATAGCGGAGTTATTACCATATTATTGGATTCCGGTGTCAAAACAGGTCCGCCCGCGGATAGATTATAGGATGTAGAGCCTGTTGGAGTGGACACAATTACGCCGTCACCAAGCACAGCCTCTGTATCCATACCGTTTATGTAAACCTCTGCACAAAAGGCTTTTTTCAAGGTTGAACGAAAAAGCGTTGCTTCGTTAAGTGCAACAAACGAATAAACTGCCCTTCCCTCTCTTATAACGCTGCCTTCCAGCATTAATCTATTTTCAAGCTTATATTTTCCATCAACCACCTTTTTGATACATTCAATAGCTGTATCGGGATTACAAGCTGTCAAGTAACCGACATTACCGAAGTTAATTCCAAAAATAGGAATATCATACTTATAAAGCTTCTTTGAGGCACGCAAAATTGTTCCGTCTCCGCCTAAAACAAGGGCAAAATCCGCATTTTTTGTTGGATAGTCGCTTTCTGCCAAAACCTGCACGGAATATCCAAGCTTTTGTAGCATCCCCTTTGCCACATCACAAAAGCCAACGCTTTCGCTTTTTAAATAATTAGGAATAATTATTGCGCTTTTCATTTATCCGCCTCCTTTTAAATAATGTAGTTATTTTATCACTTTATATACTGTTTGTCAACAATAATATGGAAAAGCGCACCACAAAATGTGATGCGCTATGTTTATTTAATTGTCAGATGTGCAAATAGACATAATTCTGTTTAGGTTTGTAGTAGTAAATCCACTTTCAAGAGTTGACACCACCGCATCCTCACCATTACCTTGGAAGAATTCATATGTGTTATCGATGCAGATAAATCCGCTTGCTACAAATTCAGCTGTGGCATATATATCGTAATTTGCATCGTCCTCACTGGGGAATGTGATTATGTATTCATAGAGTCCAACGGTATCTCCATCATCGTTAAAGTGAACAATATTGTCCAAATTGGTTGGAACCTCGTCTTGAACACTTGAAGCAAGTGCAAACATAATACCAATTTCAAAAGTTACGTTGTTTACACTCTCATAAAGCTCTACACAATCCTTGTTTACATAGAAGCCGCTTGAAATCATAGTCCTTGTTGCATTGTATTCACCGTAAGAATATCCAAGTGATACAATGATAGGTTCAAGCTCATTTTCTATAATTTGGTTGCAGCGGGCACAATCTACTATGTGTATTCCGATATTATCATATCCGTTTTCATAAACAACGGCTTCACTACCCTCGTGCTCGTTATTGTAGAAGGCTTCACAAGAGGTAACAAGAACAAGCCTTCCGTTTTCAACTGTTGGAACAGTATTAAATGCAGCGTTTCCTTCAAGTCCTTTAAGCTTAGCAACGATAGCATCAAATTGCTCCTGTGTACCTGCGTAATAGAACACGGTTGACGCATTAGTAAATACATATGTGGTCAAACCGCCGTTTGCAAAGCTATCTGCTGTGAAGGTGGCAGGAAGATAAACCTCATTAACTCCTGACTGGTATGTTAAGCTGTAACGGTCACCTTCCGTATTCAAGGTTGTTAAGCCGGCACCGAAATTAACACGCTTTAAGTTTGAACAGCCTTGGAAAATTCTAACACCTATTGTTGTAATTGAGTTTGGCAAGGTTACGCTCGTCAACGCCTTACAGTCAACAAAAGTTCTGTTTGTCAAGGTAGTAACCGTGTTAGGTAAATTAATTTCCACCAAGGAAGTACAACCGGTAAATGCATTAGCACCAATCACCTGTAACAAGCTATTATCACTAAAATTCACTGTTTCAAGAGAACTGCACTTGCTAAATACATTTGTAGGCAACTCAACCAAGCCGGCAGGAATATTCACGCTTACAAGTGACTTACAGCCCTCAAAGCAGCTGTTACCAATTGATGTACAGTTAGATGTTTCGCTGAAAGGACTATTTACCAATCCCGCATTATAAAATGCTATTTGAGCCAATGAGGTAACACTGTCAGGCAAAACAAGCTCAGCTAACGCTGTACACTCTCCAAAAGCGCGAAATCCAACATATTCTAATTTAGAGTTTGGCGCAAATGTTACTACCCTTAAAGAAGTACAACCATAAAAAGAACCGTAGCCGTTATCTGTTGAATCAACAATTGTTGTAATACCGGCAGGGACAATTATATTTTCCAAGCTTAAAGCATGGTCAAATATATATTTGCCCCAGCTTGTACATTGAGAATTAACGGAAAATGGGCTATTAACTATGCCTGAATGCTGGAATACGTGAGCGCCAACTGTTAAAACTGAATCAGGCAATACAACTGTCGATAAATTAGAACAGTATCTAAAACAGTAGTCCCCGATGCTTGTAACACCTTCCGGAATTATAAGCTCAGTCAAAGCAGTACAACCGGAAAATGCACTTGAACCGATTGACTTAATTACAGCATTGTCACCAAAAGTAACTTCCTTCAAAGCGGTACAGTTAAAGAAAACACCGTAACCGTTTCCCTGTCCGTTTGGAATAGATGTTACACCTGACGGAATATATATGCTCTCCAAGCTACCCGCCCTGTTGAATACATACTGACCGATTGTTTTCAACTGAGAATCAGTAGTGAAATCGCACACCTTTAAAGCAGGACATGCTCTGAACATATTAGTCCTAAGCTCCAAAAGAGTGTCAGGCATATAAACATACTGTATGTTATTATTCGCATTATTGTCATTTACATAGTATGTAAAACCGAAACTCTTAATTGCGCCGTGGCCGTGGTCGCTATGTGTAACGTCACATTGGAAATTAGCCACAACAACGTCTTGGGCGCTAATGCCACTGTATGTAACAACGCCGTTGTTACTAACACTTATAAGCTCGTTTGTGTAACCCCATGTTAATTCACCGTTACTGTCATAATACCAAGTAATAGCCAATACTTTACCGAAATCACCATGGCTACTGTCTGTCATCATGTTGTAGATATGAACATCTTTTGTGCTACCGTCAGACAACGTAACTGTAACTGTTTTATTAAGCTTTTCCTCATCAGTACCGTAGCTTGAAGCACTAACTGATATTGCAAGAAAGCAAATAAGCAGAGCTAACATTGTCAAAACTAAAAAAGCTTTTCTTTTCATTTTCTTCACAAATGCTCCTTTTCATTAAATTCAAAATATAAGGCATCTTTTAAAGCACCTTTATACAAGTAAATTATAACATAACTACATTAATCTGTCAATATTTTATTTTATATTTCGCAAAAAGGGAAGCTTGTGGCTTCCCTTTTTTCGCCTATTTTTTTGAAATCTTATCAAATGCAGGGTTGTATCCATAGAAGTTTTGCGCATCCATGTTGTCCTGTGCTATACGCAATGCTTCTGCAAAGCGTTGGTAGTGTACCACCTCACGGGCACGTAAAAACTTAATCGCATCGCAAACATCGGGATCATCAACCAAGCGCAAAATATTATCATAGGTTGCCCTTGCCTTTTGCTCAGCTGCCAAGTCCTCATGCAAATCTGCCAAAACATCGCCCTTTGATTGAAATTGTGCAACAGTATAAGGATAACCGCTTGCGGCTACGGGATATATACCTGTTGTATGGTCAACAAAATAGGTATCAAAGCCGCTTTTTACAATTTCATCAGGCGTTAAGTTTCTTGTGAGCTGATAAAGTATGGCACTGACCATTTCTATATGAGCAAGCTCCTCGGTGCCTACATCTGTTAAGATGCCTGTAATTTGTGGATAAGGCATTGCAAATCGCTGAGTTAGGTAACGAAGGGAGGCGCCAACCTCTCCGTCAGGACCGCCCAGCTGACTAACTATTATTTGGGCATACTTTGGATTTGGATTTTTTATCTTTACAGGATACTGTAATTTCTTTTCATACTGCCACATATTATCTGCCTCCTTCTATCTGCCACGGCCAAGGTGAATTTGTCCATTCCCAGCTGCTCATTTCCACAGGCGCCGTTATAGGACCAAATTTCGCCTCATACTCTGCTTTGGCTTTGCTTGCCAGCTTTTGATATTTGTTATAGTGCTCCATAGCCTCACGGCAATTTGGGTAGGCATCAAGATATAAAAGAGCATCATATACAGCGAAGGAATAGGCTTGATATGCCTTCATCATGCGATCCTTTGTATTATGGTTATTCATCATTTACAGACACCCCTCCCTGTTTTTTCTCGAACATCCGGTAGGATAGAAGGGTTTGTTCAGCTCCTCAAATATTGTTCCGCATTCAAGTGCAAGCTCAGGGTCATAGATGCGTTCAAAGCACTGAGTAACACCGTAAACCATAGCTATCGGTCTTTTATTTTGTTGACAGGTTTCAACCGTCACTTCTGAATTATTTTTAGAATATCGAGGTTGACATAAGCCTAAGAAATCAGTAAACTGCTGATAATCTGAACGGCTCATTCCCCTTGAATTCCCCTCAAATCTCATATGAATTCTCCTATTCTGAGCATTTTGTAGCGATAGCTTATACTATAACTACACTACATAATATGACAAATTTTGCATAAACGACACTTTTATGTAAATTTTTAGCTTTGCTATTTATTTTTTCTTTTGAAAGTGATATAATGTACATATAGTCTTTTTCAAGGAGCTTATATGAATATTGTTATTATTGGTCTTGGCACTATCGGCAAGACTGTTTTAAAAAGCTTATCCGGTATGGAGCATACCATCACCATTATTGACGAGGACAAGGAAAAGGTTGAGCATTTAATTGAAAAATACGATGTTTTCGGTGTTGTTGGAAACGGTGCTTGTCTTGAAATCCAAAAGGAAGCCAATATGGGTGATGCCGATTTAGCAATTGTTTTAACTAACAGTGATGAGCTTAATGTTTTTGCCTGCTTGGTTGCTAAGAATGTTGGAGTAAAAAACACAATTGCCCGTGTTAGAAACCCAGATTACCGTGAGCAGATAATCGAAATGAAGGAACAGCTTGGTCTTTCCATGATTGTTAATCCGGAAAAAGAAACTGCTGAGGAAATTTTTAATCTTATTAATCTGCCCTCTGTTTCTCAAATGGAGCATTTTGCTAAGGGTAAGGTTTTACTTGCTGAAATTATTGCTGACAAAAGCTGCACCTTGATTGGTGAAACTCTTATTTCCTTGGGTAAAAAATTAAAGACTAAGGTTCTTGTTTGTGCTGTTCAACGAGGAGATGAGGTCTTTATCCCATCGGGTAACTTTATGTTTTTGGTGGGTGACAGAATACATTTTACTTCTGACGCAAAATCCCTGCACGACTTTTTGGCTGAGGTTAATCTTAACAAATCTCCATTAAAAAAGATTATGATTGTTGGTGGCGACAGGATTGGCTACTATCTTGCGGAGGAGCTTTCCCAGAAGCACCTTTCCATAAAATTAATTGAGAATGACCGTGAAAGGGCTGAATTTTTAGCAGATGCCTTGCCGAAGGTTACCGTTATACACGGTAACGGTACGCAGCACGACCTTTTAATTGAAGAAGGAATTGATGCGGTTGACGCTTTCGTTGCCCTAACAAACATAGATGAAGAAAATATGATTGTTTCAATGCTCGCTAACAAAATGGGTGTTTCCAAATCAATTACACAAATAAAAAGTGACGAGCTTATAGATATGCTTGGTGAGCTTGGAATAAAAAATACCGTTTCTCCAAAAAGAATTGTGGCAGACAGAATTATTAGCTACATTCGTGCTATCTCCAATAAGAGAGGAAGTAATATTCTTACCTTATACCGCTTGGTAAACGACCGTGTTGAGGCATTGGAATTTGATGCAAGAACGCAGGAAAGCTTCTTTGATAAGCCATTAAGGACGTTAAAAACAAAGGAAAATTGCTTGATAGCCTGTATAATCAGAGATGGTCAGGTTATTATCCCGGACGGTAACACTTGCATAAAGCTTGGGGACAACGTAATGCTTGTTACCACACACAAAAATTTTGATGACCTAACTGATATTTTTGAATAAGGTGAATTTATGAATTATAAACTGCTTGGTAAGGTTTTAGGCAAGATTATGATTTTAGAAAGCATTTTAATGCTTGCCCCTTTGTTTGTAAGCTTAATTTACGGAGAAGGCTTGCGGCATGCTCTTGCCTTTATTATACCAATTTGTGCTCTTGCAATACTGGGCTTTTTAATGCAAAGAACAACGCCTAAAAGGCGTTCCTTTTATCAAAAGGAAGGCTTTGCATTGGTTGCCCTTGTTTGGATTGTCATGACGCTGTTTGGTGCTATTCCTTTTGTAATAAGCCGTGATGTTCCTAATTATATTGATGCTTGCTTTGAAATTATGTCCGGCTTTACTACGACCGGTGCAAGCATCATCACCGATATTACGGTTATTTCCCATTCTATTCTCTTTTGGAGAAGCTTTTCCCACTGGATAGGCGGTATGGGAATACTTGTATTTGTGCTTATTTTCATTCCCGAAAGTGATGACGGCTCATCCATGCACCTGCTCCGTGCCGAGTCACCGGGACCGCAGGTGGGTAAAATTGCTTCTAAAATGAAGGTAACAGCAAGAATTCTCTACCTTATATATCTATGCTTAACCGCCATCGAGGTTATCGTCCTTATGTGCGGCCCACTCATTAACCACGAGGCTTTAATTGCTAACGGATACGAATCCTACGAGGGTGACAAGCTGTTCCACGCGCTTTTAACCGCTTTTGGCTCTGCCGGTACAGGCGGATTTGGATTTATTCCGAACAGCTTTGAATATTTTACTCCATTTGCCCAATATGTAGTAGCTATTTCCCTGCTTATTTTCGGATGTAACTTTGCTCTTTACTATCTTGTTTTGCTTGGCAAAATCAAACAGGTGTTCAAAAGCGAGGAATTTAAGACATACCTTATCATAGTGATTTGCGCTGTCTTTCTTGTATTTATCAGCCTTGTTACAAAGCTATCAACCGTAGGATATTCTGTGGAAGAAGCTTTTCGACACAGTTTATTCCAGGTATCATCATTAATGACGACAACAGGTTACACAACTGCCAATTACGACATTTGGCCTGAGCTCGCAAAAGCAATTATTGTCATTCTTATGTTCACAGGAGCTATGGCCGGCTCAACTGCCGGCGGCATTAAAATGTCAAGATTAGTTATTGCAGTAAAAGGAACTTACGTTAATATAAGAAAGCTCATTAATCCAAGATACGTTTCCAAAACAAAATTCGAGGGAAAAAGCCTCGAAGAAAAAACAAAAAATGATGTTTTTGCCTTTATAACTCTTTATGTGTTCATAATTCTATTAACAGTATTGCTTCTCTCATTTGATCCGTCAAATCACGAAGCTGAGCACGGATTTTTCTCTAACTTTTCTGCTTCTCTTGCCTGCATTTCTAACATTGGTCCGGGATTTGAGGCAGTAGGTCCATATGCTTCCTTTGCTTGCTACAACAGCTTTTCAAAGATCGTTTTAATCTTTACTATGCTTCTTGGAAGACTTGAAATTTTACCGGTGTTAATACTTTTCACACCTCGCACTTGGAAAAAATCATAGTATTTTAGGAAACAGGGTCGTAAAGGCTCTGTTTCTTTTTTCATATTTTCAAAAAACTATTTCAAAATTCCTTTTTTTATGTTATAATTAACACAAATCTATTAGGTTCAAAGGAAAACTAAATGAAACGGAAATTTAATATTTCTCCCGCGCAGATTATCGTGCTTGGATTTTTAGGCATTATATTGCTTGGTGCCTTACTTTTATGCCTGCCTTTCGCAAGCTTGTCAGGCTCCACCAGCTTTGTTGATGCGATTTTCACATCTACGAGCGCAACCTGTGTAACCGGTCTTGTTTCTTTAACAACCGCTACTCATTGGACTCTTTTTGGAAAAATTGTCATTCTCATTTTAATTCAAATCGGCGGTCTTGGTTTTATGACCTTCATATCCTTAACCGCTATCATTGCGAAAAAAAATATTGGTTTAAAGGAACGAAAGCTGATTATGCAATCAGCGGGTTCTATTGAGCTAAACGGAATTTTCGCCTTAATCAAGCGAATTGTATTTGGAACATTACTTGTTGAAGGATGCGGAGCTTTATTTCTCTCCTTTCGCTTCTGGACGCTTGGCTTTGGCTTTGGGAAAGGGCTTTGGTATGGTGTTTTCCATTCCATCTCCGCCTTTTGCAATGCAGGCTTTGACATTTTAGGCAATGACTCCTTTATAAGCTTTCATAACGACCCGTTCATCTTAATCACTACCTCTCTGCTTATAATTATAGGAGGAATTGGGTTCATCGTTTGGGGAGATATTGTCAAGCATGGATTGAAATTCAAAAAGTACAGACTACATTCCAAACTTGTTATTGTTACCACCGCTACGCTTTTATTTGGCGGAACTCTTCTGTTCTATATTGCCGAGCGTGGCTATGCCTTTGTTGATTTGAACGAAGGAGAAAAATGGCTTAATGCCTTTTTTCAATCTACCACTCTTCGCACAGCGGGCTTTGCCTCGGTTGATCAAGCAGAACTAAGTCCCGGCGGTACTGTTATTTCCTTTCTTTTTATGCTCATAGGCGGTTCTCCCGGCTCAACCGCCGGCGGTATTAAAACAATAACCTTTGCAGTCATGATTTTAAATGCGGTCTCCTTTGCAAGAAACAAGGATAACATAACTGTTTTTAAAAAGCGCATTGAGCCCTCAACCATAAAACATGCCTGTGCCATTATCGCTATTTACTTAGTCGCCGCTTGTGTGATTACAGTAGCAATAACCATGATAGAAAGCGGAAGCGGTTTTTCCTTAGATGATATAGTCTTTGAAGTTGTTTCAGCAATTGGAACCGTTGGTCTTTCCCGTGGAATTACACCGCTTTTTACAGCTGGTTCAAAATTACTTTTATGCTTAACTATGTTTTTTGGACGAATGGGAGGTCTTACTCTTTTACTTGCCATTGCAGAAAAACAGAGTGGATCTAAAATAGAGCGTCCTTACGAAAAAATATTGATTGGATAAGGTGAAAAAATGAAAAAGAAATCTGTGTTAATTATAGGAATGGGTCGTTTTGGCAGGCATTTGGCAATGCGCATGCTTGAACTTGGAAATGATGTTATGATTGTGGACAAGGATGCTAATCTTATTGATATGATGTCGCCCTACTGTCCTGATGCAAGCATTTGTGATTGTACCAATGAAAATGTTTTAAAATCTCTCGGAGTTGACGAGTTTGACATCTGCTTTGTTACAATTGGAGAAGATTTTCAATCCTCTCTTGTTATAACCTCACATTTAAAGGCCTTGGGTGCTAAATGCGTTGTAGCTAAGGCAGGGCAAGACATACAGGCGGATTTACTGCGCAAAATAGGTGCCGACGAGGTTATTTATCCCGAAAAAGAAATAGCGGAAAAGGTAGCAGTACGATATAACTCAAACAACATATTTGATTTTATCCCTCTAACCAGTGATTTTTCCATTTATGAAGTACCTGTATTGAAGGATTGGATTGGAAAAACCATTGTTGAAGTTAACGTAAGACAACAGTATAATGTCAGCATTATAGGTATCAAAAATTCCACCTCGTTAAACACTATGCCAAATGCAAATTATGTATTTAACCGAGATGATCATATAATAATTGTTGGCAAAGCAACTGATGTATTTAAGCTTACTTCCAAAATATAACAGAAAGGGCGTTGCCGAAGCAACGCCCTTTAAATATGCTAAAATTAGATTTCAGCGAAGTACTTGATTGTACGAACCATTTGGCTTGTGTAAGAGTTTTCGTTGTCGTACCAAGAAACAACCTGTACTTGATATGTGTCATCATCGATCTTAGCAACCATTGTTTGTGTTGCATCGAACAAAGAACCATATCTCATACCGATAACGTCGCTGGATACGATTTCGTCTGTGTTGTAACCGTAAGATTCAGTAGCAGCAGCCTTCATAGCAGCGTTGATAGAATCCTTTGTTACATCTGTACCCTTAACTACTGCAACGAGAAGTGTTGTAGAACCTGTGCATGTAGGAACTCTTTGTGCAGAACCGATAAGCTTACCGTTAAGCTCAGGAATTACAAGACCGATAGCCTTTGCAGCACCTGTTGAGTTAGGAACGATGTTTTGAGCGCCGGCTCTTGCTCTTCTAAGGTCACCCTTTCTGTGAGGACCGTCAAGAATCATTTGGTCGCCTGTGTAAGCGTGAACTGTTGTCATAATACCGCTTTGGATTGGATATGTGTCATTCAAAGCCTTAGCCATAGGAGCCAAGCAGTTTGTTGTGCAGGATGCAGCAGAGATGATTTGGTCATCAGCTGTCAATGTACCTTCGTTAACACCGAAAACGATTGTTTTGAGGTCGTTGCCGGCAGGAGCGGAGATAACAACCTTCTTAGCGCCTGCATTGATGTGAGCCATTGATTTATCCTT
>JAGANX010000064.1 GCA_017623975.1 Clostridia bacterium | reverse complement strand
TCGGAGTACATCTGGATAAATCTTCTGTAGCAGTCCCAAGCCCAACGAGCGTTGCCTGACTTTTCAGCCATAACATTAACAACCTCTTCGTTAAGACCGAGGTTAAGGATTGTATCCATCATACCCGGCATGGATGCTCTTGCACCTGAACGAACGGAAACGAGAAGTGGATTTTCCTTATCGCCGAACTTCTTGCCTGTGATAGCTTCCATCTTGTCGATGTATTCCATGATCTGTGCCTGGATTTCATCATTGATTTGTCTGCCGTCCTCATAGTACTGTGTACAAGCCTCAGTAGAAATTGTGAAGCCCTGTGGAACAGGAAGACCAATCTTGGTCATTTCAGCAAGGTTAGCACCCTTACCGCCGAGAATTTCTCTCATTGTTGCGTCGCCCTCTTTAAAGAGGTAAACATACTTTTTTGTACTCATTCTCCAAAGTACCTCCATATAAATTATTAACCGTTTGATTGTGTTTGCGCGTAGGCGCACACGATAATTATAGCACATAATAATTAATAATGGAATATTTTTTTTAAATTTTTCATACAATTTATGAATTTTTTATAAAATTCTAAAAAAGTGTACCTTATATATAATTATATTGTAAAAAATTCACAAAAAATTATTTCAAAATCTCCATAGTAAGATCACCGCCAAGCCTGAAGCCTTTGATAAAGGAGTCAGCCTCCAAGCATTCAATTAAATTAGAATAGCCTGTGATAAGGTCTTTAAAAAGAGCTTGCCCTTTTTCGTCAAGCTGCGTTTTAATTTTTTCTTCAAGACTGTCCAAGCTTTTACACAGAGCTGTAATTTTATCTATATCAACAATATGTTTTTCCCACGGATGCATTTTTCCGCACCAAAGTTTTTTAATCGAGTCGTACATAATAATCTCCTTATATATTGTAATCATATTATATCACCCATTTGGATAAATTTCAAGTCATCCAAACGGATTATAGCTATAATTTTTTCATAGACTACTGTTTAGGAGAAAACTATGTTTTATAAAAGAATAAAGGATTTGCGTGAGGATAACGATAAAAAACAGGCAGAGATTGCTAAACTTTTAAACACGACTATTCAACAGTACAGTAGATACGAAAGAGGCGAGAGGGAATTGCCTATGCATCATTTCGTAACTCTTGCAAATTTCTATAATGTTTCTATTGATTATCTTGCAGGCTTAACTGACAATCCAAAACGAAACAAATAAAAATAGCTATATCTCAACGAATGGGATATAGCTATTTTTTTATCTGTGCTTTCTGTGCTTTCTATTCTTTTTCTGCGCAAGAGCCATAAAGGTTTCAAACCTTCTTTGCTTTTTTCTGCCTGTGTGGGTGCTTTTGTTAAAGGTGCGTTCAACTTTTATACCCTCGCCCTTGGATTTGCGGACTACGGGTGGCTTTTCGTTTTGCGAGTCCTCGGTTTTTTCCTTTATTAAATAGAAATTAATTTGACGGGCGGAAATATCAACGTCCTCAACCTTAATCTTCACCTTTTGCCCTAAGCGGTAAACGGTTTTACCTCTTGAAAGGGTATAGTTGTCACGGTCATAGAAAAATCCGTTACCAAGACTTTCAATAGGCACAAGACCCTCGCAAAGATTTTCTGTTTTTGCAAAAAAGCCAAATGATGTGACGGAGCAAATAACAGCCTCGTATTCTTCGCCAATTCTGTCGCGCATATAAACGCACTTGTAAAGGTCGTCAATATCCCGTTCAGCGTGGACAGCCTTAACCTCGTTGTCACTTGAAAGAAGGGCGGAGCTTTCAGCGAAGCGTTCATATTCGGCAATCGTATTTTCGTTAATCTCTCCATTAAGCATAGCTTTAATAATTCTATGCACGCTTAAATCGGGATATCTTCTGATAGGAGAGGTGAAATGACAATAGTATTCCGTTGACAAGCCGAAGTGTGACTTCTGCACAGGGGAGTACCTTGCCTTCATAAGTGAACGGAGCAGAATAGAGGAAACTATTGCAAACTTGTCCGTATCTCTTACGCTGTCAAGCACACGGGAAAGCTGTGAGGAGGTGATGGTGTTGCGTGTGCGCAAGGGAGAAACATCCACGCCTAAGTTTTTTGCGAATAAAGTAAAGGCGTTGATTTTTTCCATATCAGGCTCATCGTGTACACGATAAACGCAAGGCATACCGGCATTATATAAATAGGTAGCAACGCCTTCGTTGGCGCAAAGCATAAACTGCTCTATCAAGCGTTCTGCTTCTCCGCGCTCACGCTTGATAATTTCTATTGGATGACCCGCTTCATCAAGGATAATTTTTGTTTCCTCGCTTTCAAGCTCCATAGCACCGCGGCGGTCGCTTTTTTCCTTTAAAATTTTGTAAAGACGGTACATTTTATAAAAATCGTCCAATACGTGTGCGTATTTTTCACAAAATTCGCTTTTTTCTTCCTTTTTCAAAATGTCGTTAAGCTCTGCATAAATGCCCTTGATTTTGGAATTGATAATAGAATTAACTATTTCACAGGATAAAATGTTACCCTTTTTATCTAAATTGATTATGGCAGACAGAGTTAATCTGTCAGCACCCTCGTTAAGGGAGCAAATTCCGTTTGAAAGCTCCTTCGGGAGCATAGGCACAACCTTGTCGGTGAAGTACACGCTTGTGCCACGGGCGAAGGCTTCTTTATCAAGGCTTGAATTTTTTCTTACATAGTGGGATACGTCTGCTATATGAACACCTAAGGTGTAGCCGTCCTCATATTCCTCAATGGAAATTGCATCGTCCAAGTCCTTTGCCTCGTGTGAGTCAATTGTAAAAACTGTTTTATCACGGAAATCGCGCCTGCCGAGTGGGGAAATCTTTTCTTGGGAAACAGAGTGCGCTTCGTTGATAACGCTTTCGGGAAAAACCGTTGAAATTCCGTTTGAATGTAGAATGGCTCTGTAATTTGCCTCTTGGGAGTCCGCCTTGCCTAACACCTCAATGATTTCGCACCGTATTGGGTCATGCTCGGTTTTGGGATAGCTTAAAATTCTTCCCACAACCTTATCACCGTGGCAAGCGCCGTTTAGGGCTTTTAAGGAGACTAAAACGGATGGCTTTATTCTTTCGTTATCGGGTGAGATATGTCCTGCCTGACCCTTGCCGCTAAGATAGACGGAAAGCGTACCGATAATTTCAGTAATTCCACGGTCTAATATTGCAATAATCTCTGCTTCGTTACCTTTACCGTAGTAGCGAGAGCCACGTTCGATTTTCTTACAAACAACCGTGTCACCGTTCAAGGCGCAAAAGGAAAGAGCAGGGGGGATGAAAAATTCACCGTCCTCAGTGGTTACAAAGCCGAAGCCTCCCTTTGAAGCTGATGAGTAAATGCCCTTATATTGTCCAACTGTTTTTGCAAGAACGATTTTATTCTTTTTGGTAAAGGCTATGGAAAAATCCTCTCCCTCCATTTCCTGCACGGTGCGCCAAAAATCTCCATCGTCAAAATCGTTGCCGCCGTCACTGAAAAAGCTAAGCATTTCGTTGGGGCTAAGGGGAATGTAGCCTTCGTCTTGAATCAGGTCAAGAATAGCATTTTTTATTTTATCCATGCTTAATCCCTCCTTTCAAAGAGGATATACATTATTATTGCTTAAAAAATGAAAAGAAAACCGCCTGAAAAAATCAAGGCGGTTTTTAAATTTATTGATTTGATGATGCAGGAGTGCTTGAAGCGGGAGTGCTGCTGGTAGAAGACGAAGCAGCAGTGTCAGAGCTTGCAGGGGTGCTTGAATCGCTTGCAGGAGCACTTGGATTTGTTGTTGTATCAATTGGCTTTGGCTGCAAAACAAAAGTAAGGATTGTAAGAATAACAAAAACGATAGCGACAATAGATGTAATAAGAGCAAGCTTCTTTTCCTTTGATTTGCCCTTGTTTCTACCGAAATATGTTTCAGATGCACCGCCTGTGATAACACCTGTACCCTTATCTTTGCCTGATTGCATAAGTACCGCAACAATCAAAAAGATAGCGGAAACAAAGAGTAAAATTGCTAATACTATATTTAAAGGTCCCATAATTTTCCTCCGTTTTTAATATTTAAAAAATCATAAGCGAAAGCATTATATCACAATTGTTTTAAAAAATCAATAGTAAAATCAACTTTTTTTGAAATGTTTGGAAAAATGGATAAGTTTTCAACCCTTTTCCGCCTTGCACCCACAGTGAGAGTGTACTTTACTCGGCGTACCGCTACATTCATTACAGGTGCCGTAAATAACCGTTCTTCCTGAGCTGACAATAAAGCCGTGGTCTTGAAAAATATGCTGCTCCATGCTATGCAAAAACTCACAGCTTAAATGGATAAGCCTACCGCACTTGATGCATTTTAAGTGAAAATGCTGGGAGCAACGGTCACTGTCCGCAAATTGGTAGCAAGCACCAACACCGTCACCTATTATCATTTTTTTGATTATGCCTTCCTTTTCAAACTTTTCGAGGGTGCGGTAAACGGTAGCGGAGCTTACACCGTATCCCTGCTCTCGCAAATGCAAAAGAATGTCAGAGGCGGTGACGTGTGCGTTATTTTCCTTTAAGTAGGATAAAATTGCTTCACGCTGCTTGGTAGAGTATTCTCCGCGCATTAGTCGTAAATCGGATACTTGTCGCAGATTTTTGTAACCTCTGAACGAACATAGTCTGCTTTTGTTTCAAACTCGGTAGCAACAATTTTAATAAGCTTACCAAGAGTAACCATATCTTCCTCTTTAAGACCTCTTGATGTAACGGCAGGAGTACCGATACGAACGCCGCTTGTAACAAATGGCTTTTCAGGGTCGTTGGGAATAGCGTTTTTGTTTACTGTAATGTAGCATTCGTCAAGACGCTTTTCAAGCTCCTTACCTGTAATGGAGAAGGGGCGAAGGTCAAGAAGCATAAGATGGTTGTCAGTACCGCCGGATACCAAATTGAAGCCCTCAGCCAAGAGAGTATCAGCCAAAGTCTTGGCATTCTTAACAATTTGCTCTTGGTATGCCTTGAATTCCGGTTTGAGTGCCTCGCCAAAGCAAACTGCCTTAGAAGCGATTGTGTGCATAAGAGGACCGCCCTGTGTGCCCGGGAAAATAGCCTTGTTGATTTTCTTAGCCATTTCCTCATCGTTACAAAGGATAAGACCGCCACGTGGACCTCTTAAAGTTTTATGTGTTGTAGTTGTAACAACGTCAGCGTAAGGAACGGGATTTGGATGCAAGCCTGCTGCAACAAGACCTGCAATGTGCGCCATATCCACCATAAAGTATGCGCCAACCTCTTTTGCAATATTTGAAATTCTTTCAAAATCGATAACTCTTGGGTAAGCGGAAGCACCTGCAACTATTAGCTTAGGTGAATTTGCCTTAGCGCATTTTTCAAGCTCGTCATAATCGATAAAGCCATCATCGTTTACACCGTAAGAAACGAAGTTGAAGTAAGAGCCTGACATATTAACAGGTGAGCCGTGTGTTAAGTGGCCGCCGTGTGCAAGGCTCATACCGAGAACAGTGTCACCCGGTTGAAGCAAAGCAAAGTAAACCGCTGTGTTAGCCTGTGCGCCGCTGTGTGGCTGTACGTTTGCGTAGTTCGCGCCGAAAATCTTGCATGCTCTTTCAATAGCAATGTTTTCAACAACGTCAACACATTCGCATCCGCCGTAATATCTTTTTGCAGGGTAGCCCTCTGCATATTTGTTGGTTAGTGGAGTGCCCATAGCAAGCATAACAGCCTCGGAAACCAAGTTTTCGGAAGCGATTAATTCAAGACCTCTTTTTTGTCTTTTGAGTTCGTTTTCAACGGCGTTTGCTACATCAGAGTCAAATTCGCCGAGCTTTTTAATAATTTCTGTTACCATTTTGATTCTCCTTGCAATTTAATACATACACTATTATAACTGAGAACAGCGATAAAATCAATAGCAAATTTGAGATACCGCTTGATTTTCGAGGACTAAATTTTCAAAAAATAGTCAAAAAATTAAAAATCTTGGGTGGAGTGTGAGATTTTTAACAAATTTAATAAAAAATTTATTGACAAAAAAATTTTAGTGTTGTATAATAAAAATACAAATTTATATCATTTAGTAAGGAAAGGCGGATAGAGTGATGATAAACTATTTTGCTGGTATCGACATTTTTAACATTAGCGTTGTTTGGATCGGCATAGTTCTTGGTGTGGTAGCGCTTCTTGCAGTGCTTATGTTAGCGGTACGTTGCCAAGTAATATATTTCGACAGCGAGGATGGCAAGGCAGAAATTCATAGGGAAAAACATCCCTGGCTCAGCCGTGTTAAAATTCACAGCGCAAATAAAAAGGGTAGGAGGCTTGTCGGTTGGAGTAAAGAGCCAAACGGTAAAAAGCCATTAACAAAACATAAGGTTGTTTTGTTCCGTTCAGTTACCCTTTATGCAATATGGGCAGAGGCTCCCGTTTATGAAACGATGCCTGTTGCTAAGGAAGCTCCTGTAAAAGAAATGAATTATGATGACGGTGTGTTCGTAAAATTTAATTATATCGACACACAGTCTGATGAAATTATAGCAAGTGAAGGTTTTAGACTTAACTTTACCGTTCCTGAGGTAGAGGAGGGAGAAGCAATCGGTTGGGGCTTTGCTCCAAACGGTGAAGCTGTTTTCAAAAACGGTGAGGAAGACTATGTATTCACAATTAATCTTTATCCTGTAACTGCTCTTGAAGACAGTGATGTCGTTGTTTCAAGTGAGGATTTCGAGGGTAACAGCGTTGTTGAAATTACATATAAAAACACAAATCTTGATAAGGTTGTTTACGTAGGCTCCCACTATTTCAAGCTTAATCTTCCAAAGGGCTATAACGATAACCAAAGGTTTATTGGTTGGAGTGTTGTTCCTGACGGGGATGCCGTTATTGAAAGAGGAGACATTGATTCTGTATTTACAATTCCGCTTTACACAGTTGAAGCTGCTGCCGAGGAGGTAGTTGAAGAACCTGTTGCAGTAGAAGAGCCTGTTGCAGTTGAAGAACCTGTTGCGGTTGAAGAGCCGATCAAGGAACCTGTGGTTGAAGAACCAATAGAGGAGCCTGTTGTTGAGGAAGTAGCAGAAGAGCCTGCTGTTGAGGTCGTTGAGGAAGCAGTTGAGGAAAAGCCGCTTTACGAGGAGGTTGTAGAGGAATATATTCCACAGCCTGTTGAGGAAGTAGTAGAAGAGGGCGTTGTTGAGCCTGTTGAAGAACCTGTTGCAGAAGAACCGATTGAGGAGCCTGCTCCTGTGGTTGAAGCACCTGTTCAAGAGGCAGAGCCTATTCTTGTTCCAACATACTACGATAATGAAGGTAACAAGATTGACATTAAGTATAGCCGTAGCTTCACTGCGAATATTATTCAAAGCGACGATACTGTTAAGGACTATTACAGTGAGCTTAAAAATCACATTATGTCTTATAAGGGTGTTAAGTCAAGAATCAGCTGGAAGTTTGATAGCTATAACAGAGGTAGAGATCAGCTCTTTAAGGTTAAGCTCCGTGGTAAGACAATTTGCTTGTACTGTGCCCTTGATCCAAATGAATTTGATGAGTCTAAGTATCATCATGAGCCAATTGATGCTAAGATATTTGAGGATGTTCCCATGCTTGTTAAGATTAAGAGTGGTCTTGGTCTTAGAAAGGCGAAGGAGCTTGTTGATATCACAATGGCTAAGTTTGGAATTGAAAAGGACGAAAAGGCAAAAACAGTTGACTACGTTTCCAAGTATCCATACGAGCCGAATGAGCCGCTTATTGCTCGCAAGCTGATTAAGGCACTTGTTGCAGACGATGCAGTAGTTGTTATGTCCTCTAAGCCAAAGGAAGAGGTTGTTGAAGCACCTGTTGTTGAGCCTGTAATTGAGGAGCCGGTAGTTGAGGTTGAACCAATTGTAGAGGTTGAACCTGTTGTGGAAGAGCCTGTGATTGAGGAGCCTGAAATCGAAGCTCCTGCAATTGAGCCTGAGCTTGTTGTTGAAAGTGTAAGCGCAGAGGAAGTACATCAAATTGTTGAAGAAAAGCATATTGATGTTGTTCTTGAAGAGGGCGTTGACTATATCACGGCAAAGGATAACAAGAAAGCGATTATCAATATTGATACTCTTTCCAAGAATTACAATGCAGGTGATGATGTTACAATTCAATCAATGAAGGATAAGAAGCTCATTGATAAGAAGGCTAAGAGTGTTAAGGTTCTTGCCCGTGGCGTTCTTGATAAGCCACTTAAAGTAAGAGCAGGTGAGTTCTCCGTTCCTGCAATCGAAATGATTCTTTTGACAGGCGGCCACGCAATGCACGTTACTTACAAGGTAAAGAAATAAAACGCAACGGTAAAGAAATAAAACGTAACGGTAAAGAAATAACTAACAAAAATGCGTCTGAATTTCAGACGCATTTTTTGTTTTTAATAGAAGTAAATTATGCCACAGTGGGCTCGAACCAATAAGGTTTTAGACGGTAAATATCCCGCCTATCTTCAGAAACTCACTTGGCAATATGTCAATATTACCTGCATTCGTTTCTTTGCTATACGAAATATTTTCTCGTCTAAAACTGCGAAGCACATTCGAAG
>JAGANX010000003.1 GCA_017623975.1 Clostridia bacterium | reverse complement strand
GTTGCTTGAACTGTTTCAAACTCACCTGTTGGGTTACCGTTTTCATCAACCTTTGGAATTTGCTTGTTAATGTACGCTACGTTGATTGGAGATTGTTCCATAATGTCAGCTGTTTCAATTTGCTCTTTCTTGTAGCTTGGAGCTGTGTACTTCATAATTATATTTCCTTTCATATTATTATCTTTTATAAAATTACTTTTAACCGTTAGAAAATTATTCAGCTTTCGGTGCTAAGTCAGCGTGGCTCTTTGCGGTTGCTACCCTTACTGTTTCGCCGCCGTCAAGATAGTAGTATTCACCGTTATCTATAACGTAAGCGCAGAACACAAGGCTAACCCCTGTTTGGTTTTCGCTAATACCTGAAACACCAACATCAAAATAGTCGTGAGCTATAAAGCTTTGCTTTGCGATATATGTTTGCTTTGATTCAACTAAGTCGCTGTTTTCAGGGTTCAACGGATCAGCTACAACTGAAACAACAACGCCAAATTCGAAGCTGTCTCTTAAAGCAACATACTTATCGTATGCCTCCTGGTTACGCTTATAGCACTGAATCATAGAGAGCTTACCGTTGATTGGCTTTTCTGTTACTGAGTAGCCGCAATCATCAAATATGGCGCCTATTGTCAAGCTCTCATCAATACCGCTGTATCCACAGCCACCATTTGTACAAACACCTGCAAATTTAATCGGCTCAAAGTAGCTTGTGAAATGCATTTCCTTTTCATCAGCCATTTTGTGTCCGCCATAGAACACCTCACAGTGGTCTGCAATTACTATTCTGCCGTTTTCAACGGTTGCATTATTGGTAGCCCAGTTATTGCTTGCCTGGCAAATCTTTGCCTGAATTTTCAAAAATTCTTCAAGTGTGCCTGTATAAACAAACGTCGTATTGTTATTGGAGCAGAAGTAGTCAAAGCCTCCGCCGTAATTATCAACCAAATTGTCCGCTGTCAATCCCTTTGGAATATAAACGGTCTCTAAGCTGTGACAATCCCAAAAAAAGCTGTGGTTGTTTTCTGTCTTGTATATATGAGTTAAATATGGGCTTAAATATACGGTTTCGAGCTGAGTCATACCCTGAAATGCTCTTGAATTCATAGCTGTTATGGAGTCAGGCACTCTGATTTCCTTAATTGCGGTTTCATCAAAATACCAGCTGGGCCATTCTTCAAGAGTTGATTCCTTGTGGAAAGTGAGTTTTTCAAGCCTTGAACAACCGTCAAAGGTCATTTGACCCTCCCCGCCCTTTGGAAAGCTCTTAAAATATTTCGGAATGAAAAGCTCTCTTAAACTTTTAGCTCCCCAGAAAACCAAGTTATTCCATGACTCACACATAGAGCTTTCAGAAAACTCACACTTGATAACAGGAACGTTTTGCAAAAAGCGATACGGAAGCGTAGTAACCGCATCAGGGATATATATGAACAGCAGCTCCTTGTTGTAGCTACCGCTGTATGCACCGTAAACAGGAACGACTGCTGTATCATGCTCAAAATTTGCACTGACTACCAAATTCTTTTCAATTCCTGTATAAGAGCCGTTTGCATAAACGTCCCTTGTCTTAACAGCTTTAACCGTTTTGACAATGTCACTGCCAACAGTTTCGGTGCTCGCTAAATACCAAGTGAGGGCATCCCCGTCCCCATCAACCTTAGCAAAGCCACCGTTTTTAATTTCATAGCTTGCGATATGGTAAGTATCGGCAATCTCACACTCAAAAAGCTCTGTCCCGTTTTCATCTTTATAGTAGGTAGTTGCGTAAGCAGATATTGCAAGCATGCAAACAAGCATTGCAACAGCTGACAAAATAAGTAATGTCTTTTTCATCCTCTACTCCTTAACATATATATACTATATAAAATAAATATACGCAATAATTGTAACATATAATATTAAGAAATTCAACTGTTTTTATCAACTTTTTCCAAGGAAAGCAAGCAAAATTGAAAGTAAAAAGCAATAATACCGCACCCTGTGTCTGTTTTTTACACAAAATGCGGTATTAATTTTTTGTAAATTTTTACTTTTAAAGTGGGAAGCTCACCGTTTTTCCTATTAAGCCTCTCCAACGCCCTTAATATCATAAGGTGTCACTTGGTAAACATAATAGTTGAGCCAGTTGGAATAAATCAAATTGGCAACTGAGTACCAGTTAGGTACAACCTTGGTTTTTTCTTCATCGCGGAAGTAATTTTTAGGCTCGTCAATATTAAGCCCCTTATCAAGGTCACGATAATACTCCTTTGCAAGAGTATCCTTATCATACTCCATATGCCCCATTAAAAAGATGCGCCTGCCGTCGTTTGAACGGACTACCGATGCACCAACCTCATCCGAGCCTGCTAAAATAAGTAGGTCCTCAACACCCATAATATCCTCTGTCAACACGGTGGTGTGTCTTGAATGCGGAATATAAAATTCTTCGTCTGTTCCCTTTAAAATCGGGTCAAACTTAACAAACTTCTTGTGCTTAAACACGCCAAAAAGCTTTTTGCTCAAAATCTGCTTATCAAGTCCATAGTAATAATGCAAGGCTGCCTGTGCGCCCCAGCAAATAAATATGGTGCTTTGTACATTCTTGTTTGCAAACTCAAATATTTCTTCAAGCTCTTTCCAATACTTAACCTCCTCAAACTCCATCATTTCAACAGGTGCGCCGGTTATAATCATACCGTCAAAATGCCTGTCCTTAACCTCTGTAAAGGTTTTATAAAATCTTTGCAGGTGTCCTAAGGGAGTATGAGTTCCCACATAGCTCTCAGTACCTATTAAGGTAACCTTGATCTGCAACGGAGAATTTGATAAAAGTCTGATTAGCTGTGTTTCCGTTTCTATCTTAGTAGGCATCAAATTGAGAATTGCAATTTCAATAGGACGGATATCCTGTGTCATAGCCCTTTCGCTTTCCATAACGAAAATGTTTTCACGGGCTAAGGTATTATATGCAGGTATGTCCTGTGGAATTATAATTGGCATTTTGCCTCCTTGTTAGACTATTTTTTAAAATTATCCACACGTCAAGCGCTTTTTTGAAATTAAATGCTTGCAAGCGCCTGCTCAATATCGTCAATAATATCCTGTGAATTTTCAATTCCCACGCTTAGACGGATAAGGTTATCCTTAATTCCGATAGCCTCCAAATCAGCCTTTGAAAGCTGACGGTGTGTGGTTGATGCAGGATGCAAAACGCATCTTCTTGCATCTGCCACGTGGGTTACAATAGAAATCATTTTAAGCTTTTCCATAAAAGCAGCAGCCTTTTCTGAGCCGCCCTTAACGCCAAAGCTCATCATACCGCCCTGTCCCTTTGGCATATACTTCTTTGCCAATTCATGATATGGGTCGGTTGTAAGTGATGGGTGCTTTACCCATTCAACCTGAGGATGCTTAGACAAAAACTCCGCAACGGCACTTGCATTGCTTGAATGTCTTTCCATTCTCAAAGCAAGCGTTTCCATGCCGAGAGAGGTTAAAAATGCGTTTTGTGGACTCATCATCGCCCCAAGGTCACGCATCATTTGTACCCTGCACTTAACGCCAAATGCGGTTTTGCCAAGGGTTGCATAAACTAATCCGTGATAGCTTTCATCGGGCTTTAAAAATTCCTCGTATCTGTCAGTTGCGCTAAAATCGAAGTTACCGCCATCAACAATACAGCCGCCAAGAGCAACCGCATGACCGTCAAGATACTTGGATGAGGAATAGAGAACAACGTTTGCGCCAAAATCAAGAGGACGGAACAAAACAGGTGTTACAAGAGTGTTGTCAACCATAAACAAAACCTTGTTTTCCTTAGCTATTGAAGCTAACTTTTCAAAATCAGTAACTACAATGGTTGGGTTAGCAATGCTCTCTGCAAAAATAATCTTTGTCTTATTATCAACAAGCTTTTCAATCTCCTCTTTTGGTGCGTCAGGGTCGAAAAAGCGACACTCTATGCCATATTTTGGGAGTGTAACAGAGAAAAGGTTGTAGCTTCCGCCGTAAATTGCACGGGATGAAACAATGTTGTCGCCCGCATTGCAAACATTTAAAACAGCAAGCAAGGTAGCACTCATACCCGATGCGGTTGCAACCGCGCAGGAGCCGCCGTCAAGCATGCAAAGCTTCTTTTCAAACACGTCAACCGTTGGGTTAGCAAGCCTTGTGTAAAAGTATCCGTCAGCCTTTAAATCAAAAAGGTCGGCAAGCTCAGATGCTTTCTCGTAAGCATAAGTGGTGCTTTGAACAATGGGAGTAACCCTTGGCTCTCCGCTTTTCGGGGTATATCCCCCTTGAACACAAATTGTATCTAAGTTTTTCATATTTTACCTCTATATTTTAGTTTCTTAGGCTGTGGATAGGTGCAGGAATACGTCCGCCGCGGGCAATAAAGTCCTGTGAGGAGTATTCACTAAGCTTCATAATAGGTGCATGACCCAAAAGACCGCCAAATTCAACGCTTTCGCCAACGCCCTTGCCGTGTACGGGTATTAGACGCACTGCGGTAGTTTTATTGTTAATCACTCCGATAGCGATTTCGTCAGCAATAATTCCGCTTAAAGTTGATGCGCTTGTATCTCCCGGCACTGCAATCATATCAAGACCGACAGAGCAAACAGCAGTCATAGCCTCTAACTTTTCAATAGATAAAGCACCGCATTCAGCCGCAGAAATCATACCCGCATCCTCAGAAACAGGAATGAAGGCACCACTCAATCCGCCAACGTGGGAGGATGCCATTACTCCGCCCTTCTTAACTGCATCGTTAAGCATAGCAAGGGCAGCGGTTGTACCGTGGCAGCCACACTTTTCAAGACCCATATTTTCAAGAATATAAGCAACAGAGTCACCGACAGCAGGGGTTGGAGCCAAGGACAGGTCAATAATACCGTAAGGCACGCCAAGTCTTTTTGAAGCCTCGTAAGCGATAAGTTGTCCCACACGGGTAATCTTAAACGCTGTTTTCTTAATAACATCCGCAAGATGAGAGAAATCACACGCACCCTCACGCTTAATTGCAGAAGCAACCACACCGGGACCGGAAACGCCAACGTTAATTACGGTTTCAGGCTCACCCATACCGTGCATAGCGCCCGCCATAAACGGATTATCCTCAGGGATATTAGAGAAAACAACAAGCTTAGCACAGCCAATAGAATCTCTGTCACGGGTAAGATATGCAGTTTCCTTCATAATCTCGCCCATCTTTTTAACCGCATCCATATTAATACCGGCTTTTGTGGAAGCAACATTAATGCTTGAACAAACCCTGTCAGTTGAAGCAAGTGCCTCAGGTATAGCGTCAATTAAGTTAACTGCGCCCCTTGTCATTCCCTTTTGAACCAAGGCGCCAAAGCCGCCGATAAAGTTAATGCCAAGCTCCTTTGCTGCCTTTTCAAGGACAAGTGCAAGCCTTACAAAGCCATCCTTATCACAATTAGCACCCACAAGCGCCATAGGTGTTACGGAAACACGCTTATTGATAATAGGAATACCGTAGGTACCTTCCAAATCCTGCGCTGTTTTCACAAGATTTTGCGCACTTTTTGTAATTTTATCATAAACCCTTTGTTCAAGCTTTTTTTGGTCATCACTAATGCAATCAAACAAGGAAATACCCATAGTTATCGTACGGATATCCAGGTTTTCCTGCTTAATCATATTGACCGTTTCAAGAATATCGTTTATATTTAACATTTTCTCACCTCTTAAATCCTATGCATAGAGTTGAAAATATCCTCGTGCATAGCGCGTACGTCTAAGCCGCGGCGCTCACCTAAAAGGGAAAGCTCCCTTTGGAATGACGAAAATTCAGTTTTCATATTGTGAATCTCCACAAGCATAATCATAGCGAAATAGTCCTTTAAAACGCTTTGAGTAATATCTACAATGTTAGCATTATGCTTAGCGCATTCAGCACTCACCTCGGCAATAATACCAACAGAATCTTTTCCGATAACGGTTACAACAGCTTTCATTTTAAATCTCCTTTGCGAAACTAATTTAATTTAATAAAGTATAGCACTTAATATTATGTATGTCAAGAAAAAACTTAAAAAATGCAAAGGCAACCTTGTACTAAACAAAGGATTTTTTGCAATTTTTTTGAATTTGACAAAAGAGGGGCAGTTGGGGGCACTTTTTTCTGTCATAATAGAATTACGAAAAAGCAAGAAAGGAGGAAAGAGCTATAACGAGGTTAACCATTGAACGAATGATAGAAAAGCGCAAAAGCATTTGGGGAAAAAACCACGACCCACAGCTTGATAAGGAGCTGACAGAGGCCATTGCCAAAAAAATCTTAACCGAAGAAGAGCTATCCAAGGAAATCGAGGAATGTCCGCACAAACTAATCGAGTGCTGCTTTTCGGTGGTGGATAAAAAAAGGCGCACCGTTCCCTTCTTTTTCAATGAGGTACAAAGGGACTTTATTGGCAAATTAGAGACACTGGGTCGTGCAAAACCCTATTTTATTCTAAAAGGAAGGCAACAGGGCTTTACCACCGTTATCACCGCAATACAGCTTGCAAATGCCATTGTAAAAAGGAATTTTTCCGGCTTTACCATAGCTGACAGAGACGATAACACAAAGGCAATTTTCAACGACAAAGCAAAGGCTATGTACAATGATTTGCCCGAAATTTTAAAGCCCAGCGAAAAATATAACTCGACAAACGAGCTGTTTTTCGACAAGCTGAACTCCTCTTGGCGTGTAGCATCCGCTACATCAAATATAGGAAGAAGCCGCACCCTTTCCTTTATCCATTTTTCAGAAATTGCCTTTTATAAATGTACTATTGCAGACCTTCAAAAGTCCATTGTGGAGGCGGCAACAGAGGATGCCTACTGTATCTACGAAACAACCGCCAACGGCTTTAACGATGCTAAGGCTCTGTGGGACGAGGGCTTTTGCAACAATCTCTTTTATGAATGGTGGCGTACCAAGGAATATACGTCAACAGAGTACCATTACCTCAATTCAACTGATAAATGGCTAAATGACAGGCTAAAAGTCTTAAAGGAAAAGGGACTTAGCAAGGAGCAGCTTGCCTGGTACGCAAAAAAGTATGCGTCTTATATAGACAAAAGCGCTATAAAGCAGGAATATCCCTGTACACCCGAGGAAGCCTTTATAGTCTCAGGGGATTGCGTATTTGATAAGGAAGCTATTGCTAATTATCTAAACACCTTTAATATAGGCTCTACCCTTGGCTACTTTGAGTATAAAAAGCACTTGGAGCCCACTCTTTTTGAAAACGGTAAGCCCATAGCCTATGAAACGGTTATCGACCAAATAAAATTTATAAAGGACCCGAACGGTTACATAAGAATAGTGGAGGAGCCATTTTGCCAAAAGGAGCACAACGCTATACTCAAAAAGCCTTATGTAATAGGAGCGGACACAGCAGGCACAGGACAGGACTACTTTACCGCCAAGGTCTTAGACAACACAAACGGACGGTGTGTAGCAACCTTGCGAAAGCAAAATATAGACGAGGATTTGTTTGCAGAGCAGCTTTTTTGCTTAGGTAAATACTACAACTGCGCCTTTATAGGCGTTGAAATTAACTATTCACGCCATCCGGTGCAGCTGCTTTCAGAGCTTGGCTACGAAAACCTGTATTATCAAAATTATTCCGATAGCGTTCCCCAACACAGCATTGAAAAGCGGTACGGCTTTTTAACGTCATCCTCCACAAGACCTGTAATAATATCAAACCTTGTTGCAGTTATGCGAGATGACTTAAAATGCGAAACCGACAGAGAAACCTTAAAGGAAATGACCACCTTTGTTAAAACCTCAACAGGCAGAGGTGAAGCATCAAGCGGTAGTCACGACGACTTAGTTATGGCAAGTGCAATTGCCCATTATATGAGACGATTTTTTACAAAAGAAATGGTAATTATCGACACAGGGTCGGACTTTTTGGAAAATTCCTTTACAGCTCCGACATCACAATCTAATCAATTTATGGAGTGGTAAAATGTTTAAATCAAAAGAAATTAAAAGGCTAAAAGACCGGCTTGACGCCTTAGAAAAGGACATTAAAGCTATTTTATCCGTCCTTTCTCAATGTGACGAGCCAAAAGAACAAAAAGCAACCTACGAGGAGGTGATAAACGAGTGGCTTTGCGGAAAAGAGACCAATTAAATGAGGAAACACACCTTTGGCAAATGTACCAAGAGGGAATAGACTACCAAATTAAGACAGGGCTAAGATATAACATACCAAAGTATATAGACTTTTACGAGGGAAGACAGTGGCCCTTACCCACAGAAAACACCAAAAACCTTCCCCGCCCTGTAATTAACATAGTAAAAATGATTTGCAGAAGCAAAAAATCGAGTATTCTTTCTTCTCCCGTTAACATACTGTATAAATCCTACTGCTCCCACAAGGACACAGACAAGCTAAACAGCTTTGTAAGCAGTATATTAAAGGAGCTTAACCAGGACGGGCTGGACAGACAAGCGGTAGATGACGGTATCAAAAAGGGGTCATACTTCTACCATTATTATTGGGACAAATACGCCCAGGGCTTATCAGGTCGCACAGAGGGTGGGGTTAGATGCGAAATTATTGACCCTTTGAATATTTTCTTCTCAAACCCGGAGGAAACAGACGAACAAAAGCAGGATTGGATACTAATTTCAACCCATACAACCTTTGAAAGAGTCAAGGCGCTGGTAAATGATGACGTAAGCCTGCTTTTAGACCGAGAAAGAGCAGACAATGAGAACCAAGACTCGGGCAAAATCGTTTTGCTTACACGCTATTTTAAGAAAAACGGTGAAATTTGGTGCGAAAGAGGTACAAAATACACTATGATAAGCCCACCTTTCAGGCTCACACCCGACAAAAGCAGCGTTATGGGGTTGCTTAATAAGGAGTCCTCAATAAATAATAGCGACGATGTTAATTCAGAACCAATTAGAGGCGAAATAGCATATTTAGGAGAGATTTTGGAAAAGAAGCCTCCTAAGGCAGTCCTATATCCTATCGTATGCGGATGCTACGAAAGAAGGGAGGGCTCCATATACGGAATTTCCGAGGTTGAAGGGCTTATTCCAAACCAAAAAGCAATCAACTTTAATGTTGCCATGACGCTTTTGAACTCTCAGCAGTGCGCTTGGGGTAAATATATCGCTCTGCCTAACGCCCTAAAAGGGCAAGCTATTTCAAACTCCCCAGGGCAAGTTTTAATAGACTATTCCGGCACAGGAGAAGGAATTAAAAGGATGAAGGACGAGGGCATTTCACAAATACCCATGTCCATAGTTCAGGCAATTACCGAGCTTACAAGGACAGTAACCGGGTCAAACGATATTATTTCCGGCGAAGCTCTCAGCACAAATTTGTCAGGTGTTGCAATTGCACAGCTACAAGCGCAAGCCGAGGTGCCTATTGAAGAATTGCGTGCTACATTTTGGGAGGCAAAAAGGAAGCAAGGCTTAGTTCTCGCCCAATTTATAAGACTCTACTACTATGACAAGGAATTTGTAAGGGTAGTAAAGGATGAAAAAGGGGATGACCTTGAAATATGCGACCGTTTTTTCTCAGAGGAGTACGAGGACTGCATTTTCGATGTAGTAGTTGAACCAACAAGAGGCACAAGAGCATCTGTAACCTCAGACATTAACCTACTTGATGCCTGTTTGAAAAACGGAAGCATATCCTTCGAGACATATATAAAGGCGTACCCTGAGGGTTCAATCAGTAACAAATATTCAATTTTAAAGCAGGTTGAGAAGGAGAAAACAGATGAAATACACACTTTAAGAAAGGAGCTTGAAAAATACAAAAAATCAAAAATAGGCGACCCTGTGTCGATAGTTTAATATTTTTTGTTGTTTTTTACAAAAATTAACAAATGGCTGAGAAAAACACAAATATTTTGCAAAATTCTCTTAAAAATAGCGTTTTTAAAGACACAGGGTCGGCAATAGACCTAATTTTTGAAGGAAATTCAAGGGAAAACACGCAAAATGAAGAAAAATCAGGGGGAAACACCCAAAACCAACTAAATTCTGTCGAAAACGAAGCATTATTAGAAGAAAATAACCAAAAAGCGGGAGAAAACGCCCAGATTGCGGCAAAAAGCTCAACAAATGCAGAAGAAACCGCAATAAACGAGGCAAACTCAACCGAAAATCCTGCTTTCACAAGGATAGCAGAGGAAAATCAAGGTCAAAAAGGGCAGAATAACACAAATTTATTTGACAGTGCTAATGTTAACGCTTTTTCAAGAGATTTCCCCGAGGTAGATGTAAAAAGCCTGCAAAGCAGCCAAGAATTCAAGTCTTTCCTTGAACTTTTGGCAAAAAAGCCTACTCTTACGGAGGTTTACGCCTGTTTTAGCGAAATTTATGCTTCCGCAAGAAAAAAATCGGAAAATCGCCTTGTTCAAGCCGTGGCTAACGCAAGTGCGGGTGTAGGTGCGCTTTCATCATCGCAAAAGGCTGAAAACCCTTACTTTACTAAGGAGCAGGTGCTTAGAATGTCACCCGAGCAAATACGCAAAAATTACACATACATAAGAAAAAGTCAAGAAAAGTGGTAACTTGCCGCAAAAATTAATTAAAAATTAAGCTTCCGCATCAGCTTAAAGCAAAACCTATATTAGTTCTGCTTCCTGCGCTGCATGCATCAAAATTATTTTCGTTCCCCAAACTAAATTTAAGGAGATTTATTATGGCATACACAAATTTTATCCCATCCGTATGGGAGGAATCAATCAACAGAGAGCTTGAACGCGCTTGCGTCTTCGCAGAGGACTGCAACAGACAATATGAGGGCTTGGTGTCCAAAAAGGGCGACAGCATTCACATTTTGGGCGTTGGAAAGCCAACAATTAAGTCAATCGAACGAGCAAACGCAAGCGGCGAGATTGACGAGGCAGAGGAAATCAACGACACCTCTGTTATTATGAACATTAACCAAATCAGATATTTTAACTACAAGGTTGGTGATATCGACAAGGCACAAGCGTTGGGCGGTCTTATGGATGCGCTTTCTCAAGAAACAAGCGAGGGCTTGGCAAACGAAATGGACAAATTCATCGCAAATATGGCTACCGATGCAAGTGTTCCTACGCTTAGCAACGAGGCCACACTCGTTACAAAGGACAATGTGCTTTCGCTAATTGACGATGCAATTCAAATGCTACAAGAAAACGACGTCAATATGGCGTCAGGCATCACCTTGACAGTGTCACCTCGCTTCTACAAGCTGTTCAAGCAGGCATATATCACAAAGGACACTAACAACTCCGAGGAGCTCAAAAACGGCAAGGTTGCAATGTACGGCAACGTAACCGTTAAGCTATCAAACAACGTGGCAAAAACCGAAGCTGGCGCCACTGACAACATCATGCTCCGCACAAAGCGTGCAATCGCCTTTGTCAACCCACTCACCCACACAGAAGCATATAGACCGGAAAAGTCCTTTGCCGACGCTGTAAAAGGCTATGCACTCTTTGACGGTAAGGTTGTTCGCCCAAAGGAAATCGTTAACATTAACGTAAAGTACGCATAACCTTACAAAGATCATATGGTATGAAATGAAAAATCGATTTCATAACTGTGTTAAACAAGCTTGACAATTCTTTGGCTAAGCAATTGCACTGTAATCAGCAAACAACGGTATTGGTATGTTTCACCTTTTCTGATACCTTGTCACAGCACGTAAATTTGCTTTGACAGATTAATTAATTTTGTTTTGGTTCTGGTTTCCATAATATACGCAGCGCGAACTCTCGCGCACGCAACAATTAAGCCGCCATTTTGGGCGGCTTAATTGTTTTATGGTTTCCTGCCACACAAATCTTACTTCTCTTGAATTTTAGCTCTTCTCGCCCGTCAAAACAGCATTTGCGCAGCATAATTAGCTTTAAAATACTAAATTTTCAAAAATTATCCCTCAACAGCGATTTTCGAAACGCGCAGCTCACAAAAAAGACAGCAAGTCAGCAAAAAGTTCGAAATTTATAATTATTCATATTTACAGAATATTTATTCAACCATCAAAAATAGTCTTTTTTCATTTTTCTTGACCCTGTGTCTGTAATTTTTGTTTAATTTTTCCTGCTTTTTAAAATATTTAGAATAATTATCCATATATTTTTACAATTATTCGCAAAATTATTCAAAAACAAGTCTTGTTTGCGCAAAAAATAATAAAGGTGACAGCTTTTATAAAAATCGGCTATTTGCATTGAAAATACAAAATTCCAACGCTACAAGCAAAAAAGACCGATATTTGCTACCATTCTCCATCAAAGAGTAAATAAGCCGTCACAAACCGTTTATATGAACTGTTTTTCGCTGGTTATTAAGCGTTTTCTTCTCTTTTTCAAGTATTTCAACCTCTTTCCGCAAAAAAGTCTAAAATTGCCCTTCACAGTGCGACAAATTGCTACTGCGCAAGCATATATAATGATAATACAAGGAAAAACAATACAAAGGAGAGAAACATGGAGCAAATCGTTTTAAAAGACACATTTAACACAAACAAGGAGCAAGAGAAGGAGAAAAGTAAAGCAGGCGCAACTATTGAAGCAATACTGTTCCCAAGTAGTAACACAGGCGGCTTAAACAAGCAAAATACTCAAACAGATGGGGAGTTCACAAGAGATCAAAATGCAATAAACGAGGCAGTAAATGACAAAGAGAAAAAGGTAGCAGCTATGGGTGAAAAAGGAAGCGCAAGCGGCAAGGCAAAAGCCGGTGAACCGCGTGAAAAAAAGTTAGAGCAAATACCAATAAATCAAATAGTGGCTAACCCAAACCAGCCAAGACAAGACTTTTCCCAGGCAGAAATATTAAAGCTGGCAGACAGTATAAGGCAATACGGTGTAATTCAGCCAATAACTGTACGGAAAACAGGACAGTTATACGAATTGATAGCAGGCGAACGTAGATTAAGAGCATTGAAGGAGCTAAATTGGGAGCTTGCGCCCTGCATAATTGCAGAGATTAGCGAAGAAGCATCAGCCGAAATAGCCATAATTGAAAATCTAATGCGGCAAGATTTGAATATATTCGAGCAAGCAAGCGCAATACAAGCATTAATTGATACATACGGCCTAACCCAAGAGCAGGTGGCGGAAAAGTTATCTTCGAGTCAATCTTACATAGCAAACAAGTTAAGGTTGCTGCGGTTAACGCAAGAGGAAAGAGATATTCTACTTAAAAATCGTCTAACTGAGCGACACGCAAGAGCTTTATTAAGAGTAAATGACCAAAATTTACGCAAAAAAGCACTAAATATTATAGTAGAAAACGAGTTAAATGTATCAGCAACAGAAGAATTAATTAGTGGTATGCTGTCCACGACCGTAAACAGCACGCAAAGTAACACAAAAGAACCCAAGAGATATAAGGACGCTCTTTCATTTTATAACGCGCTAAAAACCGCTTTAAACTGTGCCAAGGCAAGTGATATCGGCATTAAATTTAGAAAAATAGTAGGCAATTCATTTACCGAGATCACAATATCTATACCCAACAGCGATGTCACAAATAGCTTAGACGATACAGAAAAATAGCAAATCATCGCAAAGAAGCAATGTTTCACGTGAAACAGCGGTACAAATCTCATACATTAGCTGAACTCGAACAGTAAAAGCACAGGTGCAGTGTTTCACGTGAAACAGTAAACTTACCGCAGAGCTTTTGCAAGCAAGGAAGGTTTTACAGTGCAGTTTCACGCAAAACAGTATAAAACTCCGCGTATCCTTATTATGAAAGCGCTCAATTGAATATTTTAATCATTTGCCCCAATGTTTCACGTGAAACATTGGGGTTTAATCGTGTAAAATGTTGGCGTGGCGGGGGTAGTCCCAATATAAGTGAGGAGTTGCCTTAGAATTAAGCATAAAAAGAGTTTGCTTATAATGTAAAAGAGAACGGCATAACTTAGTTTTTGCTTTGCGTAGCCACTGTCAACCCTAATTGAACCCGTCTGTAACGCATAATAGACGGTGACTTCCAACCGATAAAGACTTGAATACTTTTATATATCTACGCCTTTCTCAATTGAAATTCACTCGTCTATTATGTGTTAACATATTGCTTCGCAAATTTCGAGGGAACAAATAAGGGCTTAGACAAATTAAAAAATTGCAGGCGATTAAAAAATCGGCAAGATTTTTTGTGCAGTATATGGCTTTATTCGTCCCTCCAAATCGAGTTCGAATGGATACTTTTCGGTTAAGCGTGAGGGGTTAGCTGTGGATGGAGTCGGGGTTGGCGGAGGAATTGGCGAGTGGTAAATAACAAAAAGGTGTACCTAGGTTTATTTTGCGGTCTTTTCCTCTTGTGTATTGCCGTTTCTCCCGTTGACTTACAATCGTTTCACGTGAAACAGTGGCAACACGGTAATAAACACAAGCTCTGTTGTATTTAGATTTTAACACATGCGTGGGGTTTTCCCATTAGGCACTCTTTTTCGCGATTTTGCGTGTATGTTTCACGTGAAACAGTTCTGTCCACCCTTATTGTACTTTGTACCGCTCTTTGTATTTTTATGTGATATTTATCTTTTGACTTCTTTTATGCAACAACAGTTTTCCTGTCGAATTCATATATTTTTTATACGTATTTTGTAAAAATACTATTGATTTTCTCTTTTTTACGTGATATACTTTTAATAGACAATCGTCTAACTACTTTTCGTTTACCGTTCCCATTTGCTTGTGTCCTGCTGTTCGTTTTGCTTTGTGTTTTGCTAAAATTTACTTTGCTTTTGCAGATGTAGCGAATTGGATAGTATGCGATTTAGATTTATATTTAGGTAAACTGTTGTTTGTTAAACGGTTAGCCACTGCCAACCCCAATTGAACCCGTCTGTAACGCATAATAGACGGTGACTTCCAACCGATAAAGGCTTGAAATTTATGTATCTACGCCTTTCTCAATTGAAATTTCCTCGCCTATTATGTGTTACAGATTGCTTCGCAAATTTTGAGCGAACAAATAAGGGCTTAGACAAATTAAAAAATTGCAGGCGATTAAAAAATCGGCAAAAGCTTTTAATGAAGTATAAGACTTTATTTGTCGTTCTAAATCGAGTCCAACCGGGGTTGGCAGCGGTTAGCCTTACAGGAAACGAGCCCGTTTGGTTTGAAATGGAAAATAGCTTGCCTTACTGTGTTAAAAAAGCTTGACAATTCTTTAATTGCCTACACTTTTTTGCCTTGTAAACCAACCTATTTTCTCATTTGAAACTG
>JAGANX010000063.1 GCA_017623975.1 Clostridia bacterium | reverse complement strand
TTACTACTTCACTGTAATTCAAATGATGTTCTCGCATATCCATTATAACAGATATTTTAAATTCTGAACTATATTTCTTGTTTTTTCTTGACATAAAAAATATGCACCTCCAAAAGTGTCTAACTTTTGGGGTGCATATCATTTTGCGAGAAGGGGTCTTTTCAATATTCAAATTTTATAGTTTGATTTAATTCTGCTGACTTAAATGCTTGCTCCATGATTTTCATGTCAAGACGCATTTGGTCGTGGGTTACCAGCTGGGTTACCTTACCGTCAATGGCAGAAACAAAATTGCGGTAAAAATCATGCACGTCACTCTTTGGAATATCAAGCTCATAGGTGTCAAGAGTTACACTGTCTCGTGGAGCCATGGTCTTTGTAAGACCTGCGGCGGTTTGAACAGGCAAAACATCATTTTCGTGCCAATACTTGCATTTTGCAACCTGTGTTTTTTCACGCCAATCCTTGATTAATGCAGAGCCCTTTTCTGCCTTCATATAAAACCTTGGCATGGAAATGAAGTTGTAGGTACCAACCTCAACAAAAGCAACAGCGCCGCTTTTGAAGGTTATTGTAAGATAGAAGCCATCATCAACCTCTTTATTTGTTATATTAGTTAATGTGCAATTAATTGTGTCGATAACCTCGTCCTTGTATATAAGCATAAGCTGGTCAATTAGGTGAATACCCCAGTCAAGTATCATACCGCCACCGTGCTCTTTTTCACCGCGCCAGTCAGATGGAATACCACGTGAGCCGTGTATTCTTGATTCGATACGGATAGGCTTGCCGATTTCCCCTGAGTCAGCAAGCTGCTGCATGGCAAGATAGTCAACGTCAAAACGTCTGTTTTGGTGAACGGTGAATAGCTTACCGCTTTCCTTTGACGCATTTATCATTTCTTCAAGGTCAGAGGAGCTAAGTGCAACAGGCTTTTCACAAATAACGTGCTTGCCGCCCTTTAAGCACCTTACAACTGTGTCAAGGTGAACGTCGTTAGGGATAGCGATAGTTACCAAATCAACGCTTTTATCGTTGATAACCTCGTCAAGAGAGGAATAAGCATATATACCCATACCTCTTGCTTTTTCACTTTTACTTTCGTCTATATCATAAATACCGGCAAGCTCCAAAACGTCACTTTTAAGTGCATGGTTAACGTGCCAAGAGCCCATGCCGCCAAAACCGATAACTGCAATTCTCTTTTTCATAACATACCTCTTTTAAAAAGAATATTTGTTCCTATATATTATAACAAATATTGAAAAAAAGTCAATACATATTAGCTAAATAAGCATTTGTATTTTAGAACATTATGAAGAAATCAAGTTATAAAACTATTGTAAACGGAAATTGTGGGAAAGACTGTTAGAATATAATAAAACTAAAAGGATTGCACGAAGCAATCCTTTTTGATATTATGCTATTATTAGTGAACGAGGCACTTTTGTGTGTCCTTGTCGAAGATGTGAATTCTTGCAGTTTCAATAGCGATGCTAATCTTGTCACCTGCACGAGCTTGTGAACGGGAGGAAACTCTCGCTGTCAAATTTTGCTCGCCAACTGCAAGGTAGAGATAGATTTCAGCACCCATAAGCTCTGTAACGTCAACGTCAACATCAATTACGTTGTCAGAGAACTTCTGCATAAAGATTTCCTCATCGTGAATGCACTCAGGACGGATACCGATAACAACATCTTTTCCGTAGTAATCAGCCAAAGCAGGGTCGTTAGCCTTTTCATCAGGAATAGAAAGTGAGTGACCTTCAAATGAAACGTAAGCCTTACCGTCCTTCTTTTCAAGAACAGCATTAATGAAGTTCATTTGCGGTGTAC
>JAGANX010000062.1 GCA_017623975.1 Clostridia bacterium | reverse complement strand
AGGACTACACAATTCCTTATGGTTGCTTGCTACCTAAAAATGTCGAGGGGCTACTTCTCTCCGGCAGGAACATAAGCGGCTCACATATGGCGCACTCAAACTTCAGAATTATGTCTGTTTGTATTGCACTTGGCGAGGCAGCAGGTGCGGCGGCAGCCCTTTCTGTTAAGCAAAATAAAAAATTAATTGATGTTGATGTCAAAGAAATTCAAAATATCGTTGGCGAATAAAGTTTTAAAAACTACTTTAAAAAATATGTTTACTATGCTATAATTCTATTATTAACAAGACAAACAAAGAAGCTAACGAATCCGTTTGGGCTGAAATGATAAAGGTAAGAAATGAGCTTGGGCTTACACAATATGTATTTCCTTGGGAGGGGTAATATAATGAATTACGCAGAAGAATCTCTTAAAAAGCATTATGAGTGGAAGGGCAAAATAGAGGTAAATGCAAGGGTTGAGGTAAAGACTAAAGAGGATTTATCTCTTGCATATACGCCGGGCGTTGCTACCCCTTGTCTCGAAATACAAAAGGATGAAAGCAAGTCCTTTGAGCTAACTCGCAGATGGAATACCGTTGCGGTTATAACCGATGGAACAGCGGTGTTGGGGCTTGGAGATATAGGCCCTGTTGCGGGAATGCCTGTTATGGAGGGCAAGGCGTTGCTTTTCAAAGCATTCGGAGATGTCGATGCCATTCCTATTTGTATAAAAACCAAGGATGTTGATGAGCTTGTACGAAATATTTATCTCATTTCAGGAAGCTTTGGCGGAATAAATCTTGAGGACATCTCTGCTCCTCGTTGCTTTGAGGTTGAAAGACGCCTTAAGGAAATATGCGATATTCCTGTTTTTCACGATGACCAACATGGAACAGCTATCGTTTTAGGTGCTGCACTTATTAACGCACTTAAGGTTGTTAACAAGGATCTTTCCACCGCACGTATAGTTATTAACGGTGCAGGAAGTGCGGGTATAGCTATTGCTAACTTCCTTATCGGCATGGGAGCAGAAAATCTTATTGTTTGCGACAAGGCAGGAGCTCTCTTTGACGGCAAGGAAGGAATGACTGAGCCTCAAAAGGAGCTTGCAAAAATTACAAACAAGGAAAAGCTAGAGGGCTCATTGGCAGATGCTATGAACGGGGCTGACGTGTTTATTGGCGTTTCCGCACCGAATATTGTAAGTGAGGAAATGATAAAAACAATGGCTAAAGGGTCAATTGTTTTTCCTATGGCAAATCCCGTACCGGAAATCGCCCCCGACCTTGCAATCAAGGCAGGAGCTATGGTTGTTGGCACAGGAAGAAGCGATTTCAATAATCAGATAAACAATGTTCTTGCGTTTCCGGGTATATTCCGCGGTGCACTTGACGCAAGAGCCAAGGAGATAAACGAGGAAATGAAAAAGGCGGCAGCTTATGCCATTGCCTCTCTTGTAAGCGATAACGAGCTTTGTGCTGAATACATAATACCTAAAGCGTTTGATGAGCGTGTAGGAAAGGCCGTGGCAAAGGCAGTATATGATGCAGCCATTAAAACCGGAGTATCAAAAATAAATTTTAAAGAAAAGAATTTATAAAAATTCCGTTAATTTATTTGACACATAGGGAGTAGATTTTTCTATTCCCTTTTTGCTTTCTTTGTAAGCACAAAAAAGCAGAATTTCTTAGTGAAATTCTGCTTTTTGGTATGGGGAAATTACAATTTTTTTAGAGTAAAGCTGTCTGATATGTGTAGATAATTTGCGAGCAAAGAAACGCCGTTTTCGTTTAATTCCTCGGTGTTCACAGCTCTGTTTTCACAGCCGGACTTGATAAGAGAATAGTTGCCTTCTCCCTCTATAAACGGATAAACCGTTGCGTATTCCTGTACGGGATGCTCGGTATATGAATAAATTCTTATCTCGTTATAGTCCTTGTCGTTAAATTGCAAAACGGTAAGGGTAGGTGTGTTGCAAAGAATGTGGCACTCGCTATTTGCCCAAAATTCTCTTTCTGCCTTATACGTGTCTATAAATTCAGCTAATTCCTTGATTGTATCGCTTGATACCTGTGTCAAATCACAGCTAAATCCGATAGGTCCGCCGACGAGGACATTCTTTATAAAGTCAAGGCTCGCCTCCTCTGCTCTTTGCCAATTCGCAGTGGAGCTTAAAAGTAGCTTTTCCTGTGTGCCACCCACGGGATAAGTAGGCGTAAAGTCCTCAACCGAGCGAATTGTTGCCCATCTTTCAAGCATTGATACGGGCATACGTATAAGTGCGTTTTTGAAAATCTCAAGCTGAGTATAAATTCCGTGGCTATCGCTCATCCAAAATGAATCAAAATACGGAGCATTGGAAAGGGACATTCTGCCACCGCCACTTGCACAGCATTCCAAATGCAAATTAGGATAATCAGCCTTTATTCTTGAAAGGAAATAATTGTAGCCCTCGAAATATTTTATAAAGCTACTTCTTGTCTTGTCATAATACAAGGGGGCATTTAAATCAAACTTGATAAACTCAACGCCGTACTTGTCGATATTTGATTTTAGAACACCATAAATAAAGTCGCAGGCTTCTCTGCTTGCAAAATCAACAAAGCAGTGCTCTCCCTCGGTTAAATAGTATTCGGGATGGGCTTTAACATTTTCGCATTTTGGATTTGCCCTTTCAATCTCAAACCAAAGACCGAATTTAAGTCCCTTTTCGCGAACTCTGTCGGCAAATTCTGAAAGTCTGCCTCTCATTGCACTTTCATTTGATTCCTGCCAATCACCAACAACGTTCCACCAAAGCTGAGTTTTTCCAAACCAACCGGCATCAACCGTAAAGTATTCACAACCAAGAGCGGCAGCACCTTCAAGCTGAGACAAAAGATTGTCAAAATCAATATAATCAAAGTGGCTCATCCATGTGTTATAAACGATAGGCAATGAGTGAGGCTTTTTTTCATTCCAATATCTATGTAGCTTGTAAGCATCCATATCGAGCTTGGATTTAAAGGTATAATAAAGAATTGTAGGAAGCTTTAATTCCTCGCTAGGGCGAAGGACGTATCTAAAATCTTGGCTTTTTATACCTAATTCAACCGTTACAATCTTGGGCTCTAAATACTCGCCGTGTCGGCTAACTCTGTATTCAAAGCAGGAATTAGACATTATATGAAAAGCAATTCCTCGCCTATTTTGTTCGTTAAAAATTGATACAAAAGGGTTTACATCTTGATTTGTGCGTATTTCGTCGCTCATTCCAAAAACTCCGCTTACAAGCGGCTGCCACCCACCGATACCTTCCTTTATGTGCTTGCTTGTCTGCGTGTAAACCTGATACTCCCCTCCGTTTAGGGTAAACTTAGAAAGGAGAGTGCTTATTTCAATATCTCTGTTTGATATGTTTTTAATTGAGTCGCACCTTTCAAAAACCCCACAGGAGTGTCTGTTTGTTACACTTTTTAGTTCAATTTCATTGTTTTTATAAGTAACTGTGTCGCCGTTTTTTGTGGCACAACCGTTAGCTCTTTCAAAATCACCATAAACGGTAAATAAATCTGTAATTTTTTCGGTATAGATGAAATCCATTTTGATAATCTCCTTTAGATACTATCTTAATTTTAATACATTGTAAAAGCAATGTCAATGTGCGATTTCAGAAAACCGATTCTCTTTTTGTTGTTTTTCATTGAAAAGCACATGAAGATATAGTATAATTTAACTGATAAATCGTTCCACGGAGAAAACAAATGAAAATTTACGATATTTCGCAAGAGGTTCTTTCTTGCCAGGTGTTTCCGGGAGACCCTACGCCGAAAAAAGAGGCGCTTAGCCTTATAGAAAAGGGCGATGTGTGCAATCTTACAGCGTTTAGTATGTGTGCGCACAACGGCACCCACATAGATGCTCCATATCACTTTATAAACGACGGAAAGACTGTTGATGAGGTGGGCTTAGAGCCGTTTATAGGAATGGCTTATGTGGCAGAGCATCAAGGAGTGGTATCTTGCGACGATGCTAAAAAAATAATTGAAAAAGCAAAAAAGCAGAATCCCGAAGCATCAAAAAGAATTCTACTAAAGGGGGATTTAGAGGTTTCCTTGGATGCTGCGAAGGCTTTTGTCTCATACGGAATTTTGCTTTTAGGAAACGAATCTCAAACCGTAGGACCAAAGGATGCGCCAATGGCAGTACATTTAGAGCTTTTGGGTAGAGGTGCTGTCTTACTTGAAGGGATTCGCCTAGGAAAAGTGCCCGAGGGCGTTTATTTTTTGAATGCAGCTCCCTTGAATTTAGCGGGCGCAGATGGCTCACCTTGCCGCGCAATACTAATAGACTTGAATTAAGGAGTAATAAATGAAATCATTTTGTCATGGTGAAATAAATGAATTTATAGATTGGCACGACACGGATGGAAATATAATCAACGCAAGTGATGGTGGAGTTATATATGCAAACGGAAAATACCATTGGTATGGTATGGCGTTTCGCCCATTGCCCTTCCTCAGTGGACCAAACGGTGGACAAATGACCGATATTGGCGTTGTAATGTATGAGTCAACCGATTTGCTTAGTTGGAAATACGAGGGTGTTATTTTAGAGGTGAGCACCGACCCTGAAAGTGAGCTTTTTGCTCCTCTCCGATTTGAAAGACCTAAAATAATCTACAACGATAAGACGGGCAAGTATGTTTTGTGGTGCCATTTTGTAAAATATCCTGGCAATCACGGGACAAGCAAGGGTGAGTGCGATATGGGACTTGCCGTGTGCGATACTGTCAACGGAAAATATGAGTGGCTTGGCTATTCAAAGCCTATTGACGACAACGGTTGGGTGCGTGATATGACCGTTTATAAGGACATAGACGGCTGCGCGTACTTAATATACGACCGACACACAAAGGACTTGGACGAGGACAGATGCCTATATGTGGTTAAATTAAGCGACGACTATTTGTCGTTTACAAATACATATAAAAGAATAGACTCTGCCGCATGGAGAGAGGCGCCGGTGGTAGTCCATAAAAACGGATATTATTATATTGTAACCTCTGGGCTTACCGGTTGGGAAACAAATCAAGCAAAAGCATATAGAACAAAGCACTTGCTTGGCGAGTGGGAGGACATTGGCGACCCCTGCGTCGATGATTTTGCACACACAACCTTTAACACGCAAGGCTCAAACGCTTTTTTAAAAGAAGACACGTGGATTATAATGCTGGAAAGACATAACACATCTAACTTCCTAAAAAGCCATACGTTTGGTTGCCGATAGAATTTAACGACGACAACACAATTTCCTTGCGCTACAAAAAAGAATATCGACTTTAAAAGTACAAAAAGGGGCAGACTTCTCTGCCCTTTTTTGTTGAAAAATGATTTTGTGTGTGCTATAATTTAATTAACAAAACAAACAATGAGGTAAATTATGAGAATTTTATTTCAAGGCGACTCAATAACAGATGCGGGTAGAGACTGGAACAATGATGCACAGCTTGGCTATGGCTATGCTCGTTTAGTTGAATCCGAGCTTGGCTTTAAGGAGCCGGGTGAGCATACATTTATAAACAAAGGGATCAGCGGAAACCGTATAGTTGACCTATATGCACGTATTAAATGCGACATTCTAAACTATAAGCCTGATGTAATGAGCATACTTATCGGTGTAAACGATGTATGGCACGAGCTTGGTGAACGTCCGAATGGCGTTGATGCTGACAAGTTCTTTAAAATCTATTCAATGCTTATCGACGAGGTTAAGGAATCATTGCCAAACATCAAGATTATGATTTTGGAGCCGTTTGTTTTAGAGGCTTGCTCAACCACTGAAAATTGGGAATATTTTAAAACCGAAACCACAAAGCGTGCCGAGATGGCAAGAAAAATTGCAGAAAAATATAACCTACCATTTATAAAGCTCCAAGAGGGCTTTGATAACCTTGCGAAGAAAGCGCCGAACAGCTATTGGCTTGGCGATGGTGTACATCCAACCGCTAAGGGACACGAGTTTATTAAAAACGAGTGGCTAAAGGCTTACTATAATCTATAATTTTATGAGGCATAACAATGGACGAAAACAGATTTGAAAAGATTTACAGCCAAGGCAAGGTTTCTATAACTGAAATTTGGGTTGACAAGGAAACCGGAGTAAACTATCTTTTCCGTAGGGACGGATATGGCGGAGGACTTACTGTCTTGCTTGACGAAAATGGTAAGCCCGTTATAACTAAAAAATAAAGAGCAGAATTCTCTGCTCTTTTTATTGTTTTAATTGAAAACGATTTTTATATGTGATAAAATTAAAATATCAAAAGATGAGTGAGGTAAACTATGGAACTGAAGATAATCAGCTTTAATATTAGATGCTGTGATGATAAGGATGGCAATTCGATCAAGGAGCGCGCACCACGACTTGCTGAAATAACAAGTAAATACGATGCTGACATAATCGGCTTTCAAGAATTCACTGTGCCGTGGGAAAAAGAGATTGAGAATTTTTACAAGGAATATGATATGTTTATGAAATACCGTTCGGTGCACGAGCTTGAGGCTGCTCCTATTCTTTGGAAAAAGGGAAAATTTGAGCTACTTGATAAGGGGTATTTTTGGCTTTCCGACACTCCTGAGGTTGAGTCTCGTGGTTGGGATGAGCTATATAATTGTTGGCGTATGTGTGAATATGTTATACTTAAGCATATAGACAGCGGCAAGGTGTTTACATATATGAACACGCACTACGGCTTTGGAGATAAGGGGCAGGTCGATAGCTCTAAGCTCATTTATGAGTATTCAAGGAAAATATCAAGCAACCCAACCTTTATAACAGGCGACTTTAATATGTATCCCCACAGTAAGGGCTATGCCGAGATGGTAAAGCACTTTACAGATGTAAATGCGGTAACGGTAAACGACAGACGCACAACCTACCACGGCTATGGAACGGTCGATAATGCACATATCGACTACTGCTTTATAGACGATAAAATCAAGCCAATCAGCTTAAAAATAATTGACGAGCTTGTTGACGGAAAATACCCAAGTGACCACTACGGACTTTTTGTTGAGCTTGAAATATAAAAGCAGCAGAGAGGAAAGCAACCTCTCTGCTTTTAATTGTACTTAAAAGGCGTCAAAACGTTTAAAAACAGGATTTAAGGTGCAAAGGCAGGCGAGCCCCTGTCGAGTCAAAATCGTGTCAAAAAACGCCTCTCCTTCGTCGAGTTTGTAAATAAAGAAATTAATTACTTTGTTTCTCTTGTATAAAAACGAAAGCCTACACACAGTGTAGGCTTTTTGTTTTCTTTATAATGGCAACGCGTCAAGTAGAATTGGCATAACCAAAGTCATAAGGTATGAAACGCCAACGGACAAAACAATGAAAATTGGCAAAAATATCCATTTTTGTGGTGTGCCGTAGCTACGCATAGCCTTGGTCTTTCCCTCGCTTGATATGTAGAACTTTGCACTATCAAAGCTTACCTCTTCCTCTCCATTGGAATTGGAAATTTTTGGAATTTGACCACCAACAACACTAATGCACGAACGAAGTATACCGCCGTCTTTTAGAAGAAACTTGTGAAACAAGCTAAACTTGGTATAGCCAAGCTCAGATAACGTCTTTGCATTGTCCTCTCCCTGTGCGGATGCAAGTAGCTTCCTTACAATATTGCCAACAATATTTCTTGAAAAGCACATATATAGGTAACCGAGGTTGGTGCCTATGCATATTGCCCAAATAATGTAGTTTGT
>JAGANX010000061.1 GCA_017623975.1 Clostridia bacterium | reverse complement strand
TTCGCGCCTCAATTGATCCGCGCGCCGCTTTTGGAAGCCTCTCTTCGCTGCGCTCCGTTCGGCTTCCAAAAGCATAAAGATTGAGCATAAAATGTGTATACAATCCTCTTGCACAACTGTTTACAATCTTGCTCTTGACAGTGGGCGCCATCCCCTACGGTGTTCTTGTTTCGCTTGGTGAAACATATCGTATTCCGTGAGGGATTTATGCGGTGGGAGCAAGCCCCACCCTACAACGGATGACAAAAGACACAGTGTCATTCTGAGTGAAACGATTACGAAGTATGCCTTGTGCAAGAAGCTGCTTTGACACAAAACGTCGAGGATAGGATTTATTTTGTTAATTGTTCAGAGTTATCCCAAATGCCAAGGTACAGTATCACATATATACCAAAAACGGGGCGTTTAGCGTGATACTCTTAACGGAGTATCACGCTAACTTTATTCCCCTGCGGCGAGCTCTATTGCTTCGCAGTGATATTCGGCTTACGCCGAGTTATATTTGCTACGCAAGTTTAGGGCGAATAGAATATCATTGAAGCCTCAAGGCTTCAATATTACTGTCGCCGTACGACAATATCACGCTTTGCATCAGCAAAAAATATCACTTTATACCAACAGAAAAAGAGAGAACTTTCGGATATGAACCGTCTGTTCTCTCTTTCTGCTTGTAATATGGATTTGAGCTTAGCCTATTTGCGTTTGACTAGCCAAACGCAATGCTCGCTCGCACTTTGCGGGGAGTGTAAAATCCACCGCTAAGAATGTCCCCCGGATGAATGCCCCGTTTTTATTTGATTAAATCAAGTATTTGCTCCTTTGTGCGAAAACCAATGGCTTTATTTTTAACCTCGCCCTTTTCCATAACCAAAAGGGTTGGGATGCTTTGGATACCGTACTGAACAGCAATATCTGTCAACTCATCCACATTGATTTTCATAATTATCAAGTCAGGCATTTCTTTGCCTATTTCTTCAAGGATAGGCGCAATCATTTTACAAGGTCCGCACCAATCCGCGTAAAAATCCACAAGCATTTTGTTAGGTGTGTCCTTTAACTTTTCATAGCCTTCCTTTGTAACCTTATAAATTGGCATATTATTTTTCCTCCGTTTTATATTTATAGTAAAGCATACAGTGGCAATACCCCTCAAAATTCGGGTCAGCTATTTGCTCCCTGAATTCCTTACATATGCACTTTATATCCTCACTTTTTCCCATTCTGCAAGGGCAATATCCGCCTTTGGCTTTCAAGCCCTCTTTAACGGTTTTTACAACCTCCGGGTTTTCATTTAATACTATTTTAGGTTTCATATTTTCCCTCACTCTATTTTTGCGTTTTGCTCTTTCATAGCATTTTTAAGCTGTTGTATATCTATTTCCATAGGTGTTAAGAAATTCTCGTGCAATATAGCGGCGGCAACACCCGCACCCTGACCGATTGCGGCGCAGGCTGGCATTATTCTAAATGATGCCTGTGCCTCGTGGGTAGCAGAAATGCATCTGCCCGCGACAAGCACGTTTTTTGAGCCCTTTGGCACTATGCACCTATAAGGAACCGTATAGTACTCTCCGTCCTTAAAATAATGGTGGCTGGTGCCCTCTCCGCTTGGGTTATGAATATCAATATCGTAATTGCAGGTGGCTATACTGTCATAAAATTTTGTGCAAGAAACAATTTCTTCACCCGTTAAAATATGCTCACCAAGTATCCTCCTGCTTTCCCGCACGCCGATTTGCATTCCTGTTGAGAGAAGCGTTGCGTTTTTACACCCTTGGGCATTTTCTTTAAGAAAGCAAAAGATTTCATAAGCCTGCTCTCTTGCAATAATTTCCGCCTTTGTCAAGTCCTCAATGTCACAGGGGTTTAATTTTACAACCCTTGTGGTGTTAAAATGTACAATGCCGTCATGTGTGGTGTTAAAGGAAAGTATATTTTCCCGTGGATTGGTTATTTTGCCCTCTTGCTTATATTTACGGTAAATTTCATTTATTCGGTTATGCTCACGGTTAAAAAGCTTTGTATCTACATTGGCAAGGCGAAAGGACAGGGTCATTGGCTGGCATAAGCCATCGCTTTCTCGCCCAAGCATAAATTCAAAGCCCCCAAGGGCACAAAGATTTCCGTCTCCTGTTGCGTCAATGAAATAATCAGCATACAAAAAATCACTTCCGCCCACGTGGTTGATTTTTATTTTTTCAATTTTCCCCTCTTGGCAAAATACCTCAGTTATATGGCATTGAAAGAGAAGAGTTGCCCCACTTTCTATTACCATTCTATTTAAAACAACCTTTAATATTTCCTCATTAAAGCATTCCTGCCAATTTGGTAGAGTACCGCCAAGAGCTCTTAATTCATTTACAATTTCCTCAAAAACGCCTTGGCTTAAATTTATTCTTTCCCCTTTATCATTATGTGTCCAATAGTACATAAAGGGTAGCACAAGACTCATGCTTGCAGCCCCGCCTAAGCAGTTATGCTTTTCGACAAGGCACACACGCTTACCCATTCTTGATGCTGATATAGCTGCACAAACGCCTGCAAAGCCGCCTCCTGCAACTATAATGTCGTATTTATTATTCATTTTCTCCATATTCTGCAATATACGGCAAGCTTCTGTAATATTCAGCACAGTCAAGACCGTAGCCGATTACAAAATAGTCAGGTATTGTGAAAAGCGCCTTGTCTGCCTTAAATTCAACTATGCGGCGCTCAGGCTTGTCAAGTAAGGTGATAACACGCAAGGAAAGAGGGTTCCTTTGCTTTAACATATTGCAAATGTCCTTTAAGGTACGGCCCGTGTCGATAATATCCTCAACTATGATAACATGATAATTGCTAATATCCTGCTCCAAGTCCATTGTAATTTTTACAACACCTGTGGAAACAGTGCCGCTATAATAGCTCTTTGCACACATAAAACCAATTTCACAGGGTACACTAACTGCACGGCAAAGGTCAGCCAAGAAAACAAACGCGCCCTTCAAAATGCTAACAAGCAAAATAGGTCTGCCATCGTAAAGAGCATCTATCTCCTTACCCGCTTCCTTAATAGCCTCTTTAATCTGTTCTTCGCTAATTATAATTTGTTTAATTTTTCTTTTATATTCTTCGATTTTCATAGTAATAGCCTTTCGACAGATTTTGATATTTTTATTTTACCATAATATTGCAAAAAGGTCAATATAATAAAAAATAAAAAAAGATATTGACAGACAGAAAAAAATGTGTTATTATACTAATGCTTGATTTTTTCAAGCAAAAATTATATTGTACTTTACATTCACGCAGGAATAGCAAGGCTTGCGCCTTGTGCCTCAACAAGCCTTTTGCTTACAAGCCCACAGGAACCCCCAAAACTCATTCTTCGTGTTGGGGAACCCCTAACAACGGCTTTTGTCGGGCATGCGAAGCGGATTTGTGAACAAGTTCACAAGCGGTTTCTCTTTGTCCTGCGTATATATGATGCAAATTTTATAATTTAATAATAATGTTCTTTGTGTTTGAAACAGGAATA